>NZ_JBEZZS010000006.1:0-233622 GCF_040639295.1 Nocardioides sp. NPDC023903
GTCGAGACCAACACGGCCCCATCGAGCGTCGGAGGCGACCGTGTTGGTCTCGACACGCCTCCGCCTAGCGGCTCCGGCGGCTCGACCAGCGCGGGCCCGAAGCACGCGCAGCAGCCCGAGGCGCTCGACCTCGGCGCCACGGTCGTACCCGTGCTGATCAAGAACTACGGGAAGAAGATCGCCGTCGGGGTAGCCGTGATCGCGGCGGTGGTGATCGTCTACAGGCTCCTGCGAGGTTGAACCCGTCGCGCAAACCGGATACCACCCGCGCAACGTGGATAGCGAGGGCCGTTCGACCTCTCTAGCGTTTCCATGACGCAGATCCCGCTGCGAGAGGAAACAGAAAAGTGAAGATCGCGGTCATCGGTGCCGGGTTCGCAGGCGTTGCCTCGGCCAAGGTGCTCAGCGAGCTCGGTCATGACGTCACCGTCTACGAGAAGGCCCCGGATGTCGGCGGCGTCTGGAGCCGGACCCGTCGTTACCCGGGCCTGACGACGCAGAACAACAAGGACTCCTACACGCTCTCGGACCTGAGGATGCCCAAGGTGTTCCCCGAGTGGCTCAGCGGCGAGCAGGTGCAGAGCTATCTCGAGATGTACGTCGAGAAGTTCGAGCTCGCCCCGATGATCAAGCTCTCCACCGAGGTGCGGAGTGCCCAGCCGGCTGGAGGGGGCGGCTGGGACATCGCTGTGGCAGGTGAGGACGGCGAGACGACCGAGCACCACGACCACTTGATCGTGGCCAGCGGCGTCTTCTCGGAGCCGTTCGCCCCTGCGTACGACGGGGTCGACGAGCTCGAGGCCGCCGGCGGCCGGATCCTCGCGGCGAGCGAGCTGCACGACCTCGAGACCGTCAAGGGCAAGGACGTCGTGGTCGTCGGCTACGGGAAGTCGGCCTGCGACGTGGCCGTCGAGATCGCCAAGGAGGCCGCCTCGACCACCGTGGTCGCGCGGCAGCTGCTGTGGAAGATGCCGCGCAAGATCAAGGGCGTCCTCAACTACAAGATGCTGCTGCTCACGCGCCTGGGGGAGGGGCTGTTCCCCTACCAGAGCATCCGCGGCGCCGAGAAGGCCCTGCACGCGGGCGGCTCGAAGGTGGCCGGGTCGATGGTCGGCAGCGTCGAGTCGGTCACCAGCAGTCAGCTCAAGCTGAAGAAGCTCGGGCTGCTACCCAAGGGCCAGTTCACCGACATCGCCCGCTCGACGGTCTCGCTGGCCACCGAGGGCTTCTTCGAGGGCGTCGAGGCCGGGGACATCGCCGTCGAGCGCGACACCGAGATCGCCGCCTTCGTGAAGAAGGAGGGCAAGCCGTACGCCGAGCTCGCCAACGGCCGGGCCGTGCCCGCCGACGTCGTGGTCACCGCGACCGGCTTCAAGCAGGAGCTCCCGTTCTTCTCCGAGGAGATCCAGGACCAGCTCACCGACGACAACGGCGACTACCAGCTCTACCGCCAGATCCTCCCGCTGAGCGTGAAGGACCTGACCTTCGCCGGCTACAACTCCTCGTTCTTCTCGCCGCTCTCGGCCGAGATGAGCGCCGTCTGGATCGGCTCCCACCTCGGTGGCGGCCACGAGGTCCCGCCGGCGGAGGAGATGGAGGCCCACGTCACCGCGCGGCTGGCCTGGATGCGGGAGCGCACCGACGGCCACCACGCTCGCGGCACCAACATCATCCCGTTCTCGATGCACAACGTCGACGAGGTTCTCGGAGACGTCGGCATCGACGTCAGCAAGCGGGTCAAAGCAGTGCAGTGGCTGCTGCCGATCGACCCGAAGGCGTACGCCTCCATCACTCCCAGACTCGTGGAGAAGCTGGCAGCGAGGAGCTAGTACGGCGAGATGCCGGTACTCCTGGGTGGGACCGGCATCTCGTTCGGGCCGGGTCAGGACCTGGGCTGGGACCTTAGACAGTGATTGCGCCGTGTTCGCGTTGACACGGCGCGGGCTCCGCTACGCTCTTCGGTCAATCGAGCCACGCGCCAGGAGCCTCCATTGCCCCGTCCCCTGCTGGGTCGCCACACCGTTGTCGCCACCACTGACGTGGACCAGGCCAGAGAAGCCGTAGCCGAACGATTCTGTGCCCATTACCTGGCGCTGACCAAGGCAGGTTCCCACCTCGACATGGTGCACAACGCCGCGCCGCTGGGCGAGGACGTGATGCTCAACTACATGCGCTACGGCGACGAGGTGCGGATCACTCCCGGCACCTTCGACGACTTCTACCTGATCCAGCTCCCGCTGGCCGGCACCGCCAAGGTCAAGGTGGGGGAGCACGTCGTGCTCGCCGACCGTACCCGCGCCTCGATCGGCTCGCCGACCGAGCCGGTCGACATGCTCTGGTCCGACGGCTGCGAGAAGCTGCAGGTCTACATCCGGCGCAGCGCCGTCGAGGAGGCGGCCGCGGGCATCGGCGGCTCCGGACCGGTGGTCTTCGACCCCACGCTCGACCTCGGCCGGCCTGAGGTGCGCGACTGGCTGAAGATGGTCCGGCTGGCCTACGACAACGTCGAGGCCGGTGGCTCGCTGATGAGCTCACCGCTGGTGGCCGCGCCCTACGAGCAGGCGCTCATCGGGGGACTGCTGACGATCCAGGCCAACACGTCCCTCGAGATCGTCTCCGAGACCGGATCCCCCACCATCTCCCGGGCCGTACGCATGGCCGTGGACCTCCTCGAGGCCCACCCCGAGCGCCCCTGGAAGGTCGCCGAGCTGGCCCAGAGGGTCGGCGTCTCCACCCGCACGCTGCAGGAGGCGTTCCAGCGCGACCTCGACACCACCCCGTTGGAGTACTGGCGCCGCACACGGCTCGACCGTGCCCACTCCGACCTGCTCGCCGCCGACGCGACCGCCACCTCGGTCACCGAGATCGCCGCCCACTGGGGCTTCTTCCACCTCGGACGGTTCTCCCAGGCGTACCGGGCACAGTTCCAGGAGCTCCCGTCTCAGACGCTCATGCGCTGAGGCTGTTCACCACTGGGGTTCGTCGCTGAACCCGCCGTAGTCGTCCAGGTCGGCGTCGTCGCGGCGGTAGGACTCGCCGTCGCCGTTGCGCCGGTCGAGCTTGTCCTCCTTCTCGTCCTGGTTCTGCGGCTCCTCGGGCGGGTCTTCCTGCTCGTTGGGCTTGATCCGCACCTTCGGGGTCAGCTTCTCCTTCAGGCGCTCCTCGACGGACTCACCCTGCTGGGACTGCTCGGGGCCCTGGCCGGAGTCGGTGGGGCAGTCGCCCTCCTTCAGCGTGGCCAGCGCCTCCTCGTACGCCGCCTTCGCCCCGGCCTGGTTGCCGGCGTCCCGGGCGCGGTCGCCGATCGCCTCCTGGGTCAGCGACATGTTGATGCGTACGGTGCACTCGTGGTCCTCGGGCACGCGCTCCAGCGCCTCGCCGAAGTAGGCGACCGCGCGGGCGTTCTCGCCGAGCAGGAAGGCGGCGTTGCCGGCGTCGAAGTGGGCGATCCACGGCTGCAGGAAGTTGAGGTCGCGGTTGGCGGAGTAGTGCTCCATCGCGGTCGCGGCGTCGCGTACGTCCCAGGCGTCCCGGCCGCTGCGGTCGTGGTGGCCCATCAGGATCACCTTCCCCAGGAACGCGAGCCCGATCACCACCGGCACGATCCCGGCGAGCAGCAGCGCGCGCCGCACCTGCTCGCGAGAGGTGCGTAGCGGTTGCGGCTCGGTCGAGTCGACAGGCGTCTCGGTGAGCGTCACGACAGCACCTCCTCGGCCTCGTGTCCACGGCGACGATGGCCCCACAGCTCCCACAGCAAGAGTGCCAGGAGCGGGAAGCCGAAGATCCAGGCTCGGGACACCTCGCCGCCGGCCGAGGTCTCCTCGGTGAGCATCTCGGAGTCCCAGGTCGAGGCCTCCGTGGTGATCTCCTTGGTCTCCTTCGTCGTGCGGTGAAGCGTCTGAAGACCCATTTGACCTGCGATCTCGCGCAGGTTGGCCAGGTCGATCCGGGAGCGGGCGTCCTGGCCGTCGCCGTCCTTGAGGTAGCCGTCCTGGGGGCGTTCGTCGTCCCAGGGCATCCGGCCGCCCTCCTCGGTGCCGTAGCCGAGCACCACGCCGCCGGCCGAGAGATCGTCGACCTCGCTGAACGACTGCTGGTCGACGCCCTCGCGGGTGTTCTCGCCGTCGGAGGCGAACACCACGATCCGGCGCCGCTCGGGGTAGCGCTCCTGGTCACGCTCCAAGGCCTCGATCATCTCGTCGCGCGGAGCATCGACCATCGAACCGGACCCATCGAAGGCCCGCTCGGCGTAGAGGCCGTCGACCCAGGCGTTGAAGGCGGTGGTGTCGTAGGTGAACGGCATCTCGGTGCGGACGACCTCGCCACCGAAGGTGATCGCGCCGAACCGTACCGAGGGCAGTGCCGCCGAGAGCGCCTTGAGGTCCTTCTTGAGCTGCCTCATCCGCGCCTCGCCGCCGGGTGCGTCCTCGGCGACCATCGACCGCGTCCGGTCGACCACGACGAGGACATCGAGATCAGCCGTACGCATCTCCGCCGGGGCCGCGCCCCAGCTCGGTCGCACCAGGACGACGACGGTGAGCAGGACGATCAGCGCGCGGCGTACGAGCGTGAGGATCTGCCATCCCGCCGCGCTCATCGGGCCACCTCGCTCGGTGGCCGGGTCTGTGGAGGCAACGAGCCTCCCGGCTGCGCCGGCCGGGACGACGGGCCCGGGGACAGCATTCCGGAGCGGACCAGGGCATAGATCCACCCGGCGATCAGCATGAGGACCCCGACGACGATCGTCGCGATCGGCCAGCCGGGGGCGTCGCGGATCTGGTACTTCGGCGGCTCGACGACCTCGTCGGCCGAGAGCCGGTCGATGCCGGCCAGGATCGACTCGATCGAGCCGTCGTCGCCGAGCAGCGAGAAGGTGCCGCCGGTGTCGGTCACCGCCTTGTCGAAGGTGGCGCGCTTGTCCTCCTGGAAGCTGAGGTCGGCGGAGCCGATGCCGTAGAGCTGGACGTCGCGCTCCTTGGCGAACTCGGTGGCCTCGGGCAGGGTGTAGACCGGCGGGCCGCCCTGCGGGTCGTTGTCGGAGGCGACGATGACCGCGCGGCCGCGCTCGGAGTTGGACAGGTCGAAGCGCTTGACGCAGGAGACGATCCCGTCGCTGATCAGGCTCGCTCGCTCCTTGCCGAGATAGGTGCCGGCGACGTACTCCTGGTCGCCGAGGGCGAAGGCCCGGCCGGCCCGCGCCAGCTCGTCCTGCACCCAGCCGTAGTCGTCGGTGAGCGGGAAGACGGTGACCGCGGCGTCGCTCCACAGGACCAGGCTGACCCGCTCGCCGTTGAGGCCGGCGACGAGCTGGGAGTAGGCCTGGGTGACCTGGGTGTCCTCGTCGAACATCGAGGTCGAGGCGTCCAGGCAGAGCACGATGTCGCGCGTGGAGTAGCGGTTCTGGGTGATGTCGGTGGTCTGCGGCCGGGCGATCAGCCAGATGCAACCGATCACCGCGAGCGCGATCCCCGCGGTCTGCCACCAGGACAGCCACCGCTGCTGGGCCGCGAGCTCACGGAACCGGGGGAGCCGCTTGAGCCGCTCGGTGTGGGCGACGAGCACCGCGTCGGTCGGCCGGCGATGCACCCGGGCGGCGAGGACGACGATCGCCGCGATCGCGACGACGGTGACGACCAGCACGATCGCTGCGAGAACGGGCCATCTCAGGTCCATGTCGTCACCACCTGACGCGCCCGGCTCAGCGCCTCAGGGAAGCGCTCGGCAGCCTTGCCCTCCTCCTCGGAGGCGAAGGCGGGCGGGTACATCACCTCGACGGCCATCGCCAGGGGGCGCGTGCGGGGGTCGCTGCGTACGGTCGCCTTCAGGTCGGCGAGGACCATCTTGTCGGCCGGGATCTGGCTGACCTCGGCGACGTAGTCGCGCACGGTGCGGCTCAGGTGCTGGTGGCCGACCCGCGCCGGTACGTCGCCGCGGTGCACCGCCCGCTCGATCCGGTCGATCTCGGCCAGGTGCTCGGCGCGCAGGTCACGAGGCTCGGGCACCCAGGGCGTCTCGACCTCGACGACCGGCCTGCGCTTGCGGGTCAGCAGGATGACCGCGAGGAAGTAGAGCGCCACCGCGGCGAGCAGCGCGAGCGCGAGCACCAGCCACCAGCCCGAGTGGGCGAGTGGCTGCTGGAACTCCTCGGGGACGCTACCGGCGCGCATGGCGGTGCCTCTGCAGGAGATGGAAGACCGCGCCGATGGCGGTGGCGTCGTCCTGGACCCGCTGGTAGGCGATGCCCAGGCGGTCCAGGGTGCCGCGTAGCCCGTGCTCCTCGGCGGCGGCCAGCTCGGCGTACTGGGCCTGGAGGACCGCGTCGCCGGTGAGCCATCCCGGCAGGGCGGAGACGGTGTCGATGTCGACGGTTGGTGCACCGCCGCGCACGGCGGTGGTGGGGTCGAGGTCGTCGATGCCGGCGACCAGGACCTCGTGCTGGACGGTGAGGCGGCGCAGGACCGCGGCCATCTCGTCGCTGACCGAGTGCTCGTCGGTGACCACGAGCAGGATCGCCCGGCGGCGTACGTTGGTGGCGATGTGGCGCAGGACCGCGACGATGTCGGCCTCGGCGGCATCGGGGGTGATCGCGTCGTGGGCCTGGCCCAGCGCCCGCTCGAGCGCGACCTCGGTATCGGCGGACTTGGTGAGCTTCTGGGCCTCCGAGTCGCCGTAGGCGACCGCGACCTTGTCGCCGTGGCGTACGCCCAGCCAGCCGACCAGGCCGGCGGTGAAGATCGCCAGCTCGCGCTTGGTCGTGGTGCCGGTCGCCTGGGCCGCCATGCTCCGGCCGGTGGAGATCGCCAGCAGCACCAGATGCTGGCGCTCGGCGGTGAACCGCTTGACCAGCAGGCTCCGGGACCGGGCCGTCGCCTTCCAGTCGATGTCCTTGACGTCGTCGCCCGGGACGTACTCCCTCAGGTCGTGGAAGTCCATGCTGCGCCCGGTCTGGACGCTGGCGTACTCCCCGTCGAGCAGGCCCAGGACCTTGCGGTGGGCATGGATCATCAACCGCGTGCGGATCCGGGGAAGGTACGTCGCCATTCTGTGCCTGATTTCCTGGCGCCACTCAGGGGCTCGGGACAGCGCGGACCAGCGCGTCGACCAGCATCTCGGGCTGGACCTTCTCGGCCAGCGCCTCGAAGCTGAGGTGGAGCCGGTGGCGCAGGATGCTGTGGCGCAGCTCGCGCACGTCCTCGGGGGTGACGTAGGAACGGCCCAGCAGCAGCGCCGCCGCGCGCGACGCCTGCAGGAACGCGATCGAGGCACGCGGGGACGCGCCGATCTCGACGTAGGAACCCGTCTCCGGCCCGAGAAGCTGGCGGGCGTTGCGGGTGGCCTGGACGAGGGCGACGATGTAGCGCTTGATCGCCGGGTCGACGTAGACGCGCTTGGCCAGCTCCTGGAGCCAGATCACGTCGTCTGGGTCGGCGACCGGACGGGTCACCTCGTGGTCGGGTCCGAGCGTGCCGGCCTCGATCCGCTCCAGGACGACGAGCTCCTCGGCGTCGCTGGGGTAGTTGACGATCTCCTTGAGCAGGAACCGGTCCATCTGCGCGTGAGGGAGGACGTACGTCCCCTCCTCCTCGATCGGGTTCTGCGTGGCGAGCACCATGAACGGGCGCGGCAGCGGATGGATGTGGCCCGCGATCGACGTCTGGCGCTCCTGCATCGCCTCGAGCATGGCGCTCTGCGTCTTGGCGGAGCTTCTGTTGATCTCGTCCAGCAGCACGAAGTTGGCGTGCACCGGGCCCAGCTGCGTCTCGAACTCGTGGTTGCGCTGGTCGTAGACCTGGGTGCCGATGATGTCGCTCGGCAGCAGGTCGGGGGTGCACTGGATCCGGGAGAACTGCGCCTTGACCGTCTGCGACAGCGTCGAGGCGGCCAGCGTCTTGGCCAGCCCGGGCACGCTCTCGAGCAGCACGTGACCCTCGGAGAGCAGCGCGATCAGCAGCGCTGTTCTGAGCCGCTCCTGGCCGACCACACGGCTGCTGAAGGCGGTGCTGACCCGCCCGACGATCTCCTTCGCCCTGGCGATCTCCTCAGCGGACGGCGGGGCGATGGGTGGTGCGGTGGTGGTCAAGGCGGCTCCAGAGGCGTCGGCTGTCAGTCCCATCCTTTCCTACCAGCGTACGGATCGCATCTGGGACCCACCTCAGGACGGTCGAGATCGGTGCTGGGCGGGCTTCGCGGTACGGGAGCGGTACGGGTTCGAGGCGAGCGCTGGACCGACCAGGATTGGCCGCAAGATTCCCTCAGGAAGGTTCACCGTGCCCCACTTCTCCACCCGGCTACGAGTCCTGCTCGTGGCCTTCGCGCTCCTTGCCGGCCTCGCGCCGATCGGCGTCGCCGTCGCGACGAAGCCGGTCCCCGCCGAAGCAGGCTCGATCCGGATCGACATCGCGGCGATCCAGTCGGCCACCGCCTCCTTGAGGAACCAGCGCAACTACCTCGCCGAACACCGCACCTGGAGGGCGTGGTCGCCGCGGCTCTCGAGCGTGAGCAGCCAGTTCGACTCGATCGAGGGCCAGCTGATGGGGCGGGCGAGGACCGCCGTCGCGACGTACGAGGCGGCCTTCCTGACCCGCGCGAGAAATCGCAGCTACGTCAGTGCGGTCAGGGTCCTCGACACGTTCATCAGCAGGATGAATGCCGCGATCGACAGCTACTACCGCGGCGAAGGGCTCAGCATGCGTCCCTTCGGCTGATCCCGAACCTCAGAAGACGTTGCGGGGGCGGAACTGGACCGAGATCCGGGGGCCGGCGGAGGCAACCTTGGGAATGGCGTGCTCCCAGGTGCGCTGGCAGGAGCCGCCCATGACGACGAGGTCGCCGTGGCCCATCTGGATGCTCATGCCCTTGCCGCCTCCGTGGTGGCGTAGCGCGAGGCGGCGGGGGTCGCCGACGGAGACGATCGCGACCATCGTGTCGTTGGTGCGGCCCCGGCCGATCTTGTCGCCGTGCCAGGCGACCGAGTCGTGGCCGTTGCGGTAGTAGCAGCAGCCCGCGGTCACGAACGGCTCGCCCAGCTCGGGCAGGTAGTGGGCGGTGAGGCGGCCGCGGGCCTCGGCGAGACGGGGGTGGGGGAGCGGGTCGCCCTGCATGTACGTGTGCAGGAGCCGGGGCACGTCGACGACGCGGTCGTACATCTGCCGGCGCTCCTCGTGCCACGGGACGTCGCTGACCAGCACCGCGAAGACGTCGTCGGGATCGGGCAGCCAGCCGCGGGCGATGTCCACCCACGCTCCGCGGTCCAGCTGGATCCGCTCGTAGGTCGTCTCGGTGGTCTCGTCGTCTGCGGGGGCGAAGAGTGTTCCCTGGAAGTCCACCCCTTCACCATACCTCGTGATCGAACACTTGTTCTACTGAAATCGGACGTTGTCGTTTCGTTGCAGCTGATCTGCCTCATCTCGTTGCAATGTCACAACTTGACCAAACTCGGGACGTACGCGAGGTGTACACCTACGCTCTGCTCATGGTCCGGTCGGTCGAGGGAGAGCGGTCGCTCAAGCACGTCCAGATCCGTGAGTACGTCAGGGAGCTGGTCATCGGCGAAAGCCCTGGTGCCTCCGCTCCCTCCGAGCGCGAGCTGGTCCAGAAGTTCAGCGTCGCCCGGGCCACCGTGCGGCAGGCGCTCGACGCGCTCGTCGCCGACGGTCTGCTCGTCCGGATCCCGGGCCGGGGCACCTTCGTGGCGCGCCCGCCGCGAGCCGCGAGTCCGGTGCTCGGGTTCAGCGAGGAGATGGCTCGCCGGGGGATGCAGGCATCCTCCGAGACGCTGCTGCTCGGCCGTGAGAAGGCCGGGCCCACCATCGCCCGGGCGCTGAGCATCAAGGAGGGTGCGGCCGTCATCCACTGGCGGCGCCTGCGCCGCGGCGACGGGGTGCCGATCTGCATCGAGGACGTCTACCTCGACGAGGCGATCGTGCCTGGGATGCTCGAGCGGACCGCGCCGACCAGCCTCTACGCAGAGCTCGCCAGTCGCCACATGCGGCCGTCGTGGGTCGACGACACGTTCCGTGCCGACGTGGCCAACATCGAGGAGGCCACCCTGCTTGGCCTCTCGGTCGGCGTCCCCGTGCTCCGCAGGCAGCGGAAGTCGGTCGCGGGGGACCGCTACGTCGAGGTGTGCCGCTCGGTCTACCGTGCCGACCGCTATGCGCTGCACCTGCAGCTCGGTCCGTCCTGACCTTCTGAGCTGATCAGAGGTCGCCGAGGGGCGCGACCACGTCTCCGCTCTCCTCGCAGACCCAGATCGGATCCGGACCTCCCAGGTCGGGGGTGATGTGGAGCGAGTGCACCGGCGACTCGGGCGGACAGTTGGTGCACACCGGCCAGCGCGCGGAGGCCTCGCCGTCGAAGAGCAGGTCCTGCACGTCCTGGGCGACCAGGCCGGCGACGTACGCCTTGCCCTCCGGCCACTGCTCCACCCACCAGCCGCGCTCGGTCATCGCGTCCTCGAGAGCCGAGACGGCTGCCGCACCGGCGAGTCCGCGGGCATCGAGGTCATGGAGCACCCTCGCCCGAGCCTCGAACAGCACTGTCGTGTTCATCACGGACCATTCTTGCCGACCGGTCAAGGCTGTGGGCGGAGCCTGTGGTCTCAGGGTGGACGCGGTAAGAATGGCCCGTGATCCTCATCGACCCGCCGAACGTACCCAGTCGCGGCCGGATGTGGTCCCACCTCGCCAGCGACACCTCCTACGAGGAGCTGCACGCCTTCGCGAGCCGGATGGGCATCCCGGCCCGAGGCTTCGACCGGGACCACTACGACGTACCTGCCGAGGCCTACGACGACCTCGTCGCCGCGGGCGCCGTCGAGGTCACCTCTCGCGTGCTGGTCTCCGCTCTCCTCGCCGCCGGACTGCGCCGCCGCAAACCCCGCTAGCCGAGGCGTCGCCCCGGTCGGCCGAAACGTCACGTACGTCGGCCGAGACGGCACCGCGGTGACTACTCGGCCGGCGCGGGTGACTTCTCGCCCGGCGGGAATGACGCCTCGGCGGGGGTGGACATCCGCCGGGTGGTGAGCCAGATGGCCGCGGCGATCAAGAGGCCGAGGCCGCCGCCGAGGACGAAGCCGCCCTGCCAGCCGATCAGGTCGATGGCGAACCCCGCGGTGGGGGCGCCGACGGCACTGCCGAGGGTGATGGCCGAGCCATGCCAGCCCATCACCTCGCCGCGTACGGACGAGGGGACGCTGCTGGTGATCGCCTCGAGAGCGGCGGTCAGGGTCGGGGCGCAGAAGAAGCCGCTGAGCAGGAGCAGGACGGCGAACGAGATCGGGTCCCAGGCGAACGCGGTCAGCACCGTCGTCGCACCCAGCAGGACGAGCATCACCGCGGTCGAGGGGTGGCTGTTGAGGGCGCCGTAGATGAGCGCGCCGAGCAGGGAGCCGAGCGCCCAGATCGCCATGACGAGCCCGAGCAGGGCGGTCCGGTCGAAGTCGCGCATCGCGGCCACGGTGCCGAGGTCCTCGGCGATGAGGATGAGCGAGGCGGTGAAGGTGCCGGCGAGCAGGAGCGTGACGCCCGGGTTCACCCATGACGGGAGCCCGAAGCGGCGGCGCGCCGGGGTGCCGGCGTCAGTGGGGACCGCGTCGCTCGGGACGGTCGGCTCGCCCTCGGTGATCATCGGGTTGAACAGCCACAGCACGACCGCCGCCACGATCCCGAGCCACTGGATCAGCAGCATCGCCCAGGAGGTGCCGAAGTAGCTGGCGCCGAGGACGCCGATGACCGGACCGACCATGAAGCCGAGCTCGGTCATGATCGCGTCGGCGCTCAGTGCCGCCGTACGCTGCCCGGGGCCGACCGAGCGGAGCATCACCTGGCGCACGATCGAGAAGGACGGGACGGTGAAGAGCCCCGCGACCGCGACCAGAGCGAGCAGCGGAAGATACCCGACCCAGGGAGCGATCGACCAGGCGATCGGGAGGACGGCCAGCGGCAGCAGGAGCGTACGCCGCAGGCCGAGCCGGTCGAGGAGCCGGCCGAGCCAGGGCGCGGAGATCGCCATCGCGATCGCGAGGACGGTCGAGACCAGCCCAGCCTCGGCGTAGGAGCGGTCCAGGGGGCCGACCACGTGAAGGGTCACGATGACAGCGGACGCCGGCATCGGAATTCGCAGGAACAGACCCAGCACGAGGATGCGGCGAACGTCGGGGATCCGCCACAAATCGGCGTACGTCTGGAAGCTCACCGACGAATTCTGTCACCGGTGAGCGGTTCTTTACGAATCGTTATCGGTCAGGTGACAGGTATGTGCTCAGGGTCTCCATCTCGGCCGAGATGTTGGCCCGCGCGGCGGCCTCCCAGCTGATCCTCGCGAAGGGTGTCGAGAAGAGCGATTCCTTCTCCAGCAGCCGCTCCAGGACCTGGGCGCGACCGACGCGGAACTCCTCGTCGGACAGGTGCTGGTACTCCTCGCGGACGGTCGCGGCGTACTCCGCATAGCGCTCCTCCGGAGCCGCCAGGATCGCCAGGTCGGCATCGGAGAGCACCCGGCCGCTGCGGTCGTCGGGGGCGGGGTCGTGGGTCTCTGTCAGCCGCACCAGCCGGGCGACCTCGGCCACCGCGTCATCATCCAGGTAGGCGCCCAGCGCGTCCTCGGCCCAGGTGGCCGAACGCTCCTCGGCGTCCCGCTCCCCGTCATAGACGGAGTCGTGGAAGAACGCCGCCAGGGTGACCGTCAGCGGATCGAAGCGCTCTCCCTCCGCCCGCAGCTCCTCGATCCGGTCCAGCACCTCGGTGAGGTGCCGGCGGTCGTGATAGCGGCGGGTCGGGTCGTCGTACGCTGCCAGGACGTCATCGAGAAGGTCGGTCGCCTCTGGCAGCGGCCAATGTTGCGGGAGCTCCATGAGCCAGAACGCTAGCGTCAGGCGTGGTAGGCGCGCACCCACCTGGTGTGCGGGTTGGCTGTGATCTTCTCCAGCGTCGTGGCAGGTACGTCGATCACGTCGGTGACCACGAAGCCGGTCTCACCTGCGGTGGCGAGGTACTGGCCGGTCACGTTGACACCCTCGGCGGCGAGCAGCGCGTTGAGCTCGGCGAGCACGCCCGGGACGCTGTCGTGCAGCAGCGCGAGGCGGGCACCCTCGGCCAGCGGCGGCGGCTGTACGGCCGGCAGGTTGACGCTCAGCGCGGTCGACCCGGAGCGGATGAAGTCGCGCAGCTTGCCGGAGACGAACCAGCCGATCTCCTCCTGGGCCTCCTGCGTCGAGCCGCCGACGTGCGGGGTCAGGATGACGTTGTCGAGACCCTGCAGCGGGCTCTCGAAGGCGTCACCCTGGGCCTTGGGTTCGATCGGGAAGACGTCGAGCGCGGCGCCGGCGATGTGGCCGGACTCGATGTGCTTGCGCAGCGCGTCGTTGTCGACGAGGAAGCCTCGCGCGGCGTTGATGAAGAGCGAGCGCGGCTTCATCTTCGCGAACTGCTCCTCGCCGAACATGCCCAGGTTGCCCGGGCGTCCGTCGATGTGGATGGAGACCACGTCGGCCTCCTCCAGGAGCGCGTCGAGGGACTTCATCCGGCGCGCGTTGCCGTGGGCCAGCCGGTCGGCGATGTCGTAGAAGATGACGTACATCCCCAGCGCCTCGGCGATGTTGGACAGCTGGGTGCCGATGTTGCCGTAGCCCACGATGCCCAAGGTGCGGCCGCGGATCTCGTGGGAGCCCTTCGCGGACTTGTCCCAGACGCCGGCGTGCATCTTCTCGGTCTTCTCCGGCAGCCGTCGCGCCAGGGAGATGATGTAGCCGATGACCAGCTCGACGACCGAGCGGGTGTTGGAGTAGGGGGCGTTGAAGACGGCCACTCCGCGCTCGGCAGCGCCGGCCAGGTCGACCTGGTTGGTGCCGATGCAGAAGCAGCCGATCGCCTTGAGGTCGGTGGCCGCGTCCAGCACCCGCGGGGTGATGTGCGTGTTCGACCGGATGCCGAGCAGCGTCACGCCCGGAAGGGCGGCCACCAGCTCGTCCTCGGAGAGAGACTTGCTGCGCAGCTCGACCTCGAAACCGGCCGTCTCGAGGTTCTCGACAGCGACGGGATGGATGTTCTCCAGGAGCAGCGCCTTCATGGCTCAAGCCTAAGACTCCGGACGTACGCCTCCTCAATCCTGCCCGAGGGCCGGACGTCAGCACACGGCGGTGGTCAGGACCAGTAGATGACGACCCCGTCGCCGATGTTGACCTGGTCGTAGAGGGAGGTGATGGCGCCGTAGTCGCGTACGTTCACGCAGCCGTGGGAGGCGCCGTTGTAGCCGTTGGCGGCGAAGTCGGGGGAGTAGTGGACCGCCTGGCCACCCGAGAAGAACATCGCGAACGGCATCGGGGTCTTGTAGATCGACGACACGTGGTCTCGGCTCTTGGCGAAGACCGAGAACTGGCCCTCGCGGGTGGGCAGCTCCTGCGAGCCGAACCGCACCTCGACGCTCATCTGCACGGTCCCGCCGACGACCCAGCGCAGCACGGAGGTGGACTTGTCGATGCACATCACCCGGCCGGTCAGGCAGCGCGGGTCGAGCTTGCCGCTCGGCACCGGCGGCGGCGCGTTGGTCAGCTCGGCCGCGGTCGGCTCGCGGGTCATCGCGCGGAGCCGGTCGAGCGTGGTCTGGTCCACGAAGCCGGTGACCGCGATGCCGCGCTTGGCCTGGAAACCGGAGACGGCCTCGGTGGTGACGTTGCCGTAGAACCCGGTCACGCCGGCGTTGAACCAGCCGATCTGCTTCAGGCGCGCCTGCAGGTCACGTACGTTGTCGCCGCTGTCGCCCTTGCCGAAGAGCCGCGGTCCCGAGGTCGGGGACGGCTTCGGCTCGGGCTTCGGCTTCGCGCTGGGCGACGGTGTCGGAGTGGCGCTGGGCGACGCCGACGGGCTGGCCGAGGGAGAGCCCGCGGCCGGAGAGGCCGTTGCCTCGGACCCCGGCGCGGCAGCAGGCTCCACGGCGCAGGCCGCGACCGTCGTTGCCAACAGGGCGGCGAGCGCCCCGGCGATCAATCCCCGGATGACCATCTTCATCGCCTCACTTCGGACCAGGGCCCTCAAGGTGCTCTTACTTCAAGTAACGCGGGGCCGACGACATAGTGATGTCCGAACCGGGTTCTCCGGTTGCATTTCTGCGGGAAATGTCCCGGATGTTGGGACGATCTCTCAGTGAAGCGGTCGCCGGACGCGGCTGAACCAGCGGCGTAAGGTCCGCTTCAGCCGGTCTCGCGAGGTGTTGCACTCCACCAGCGGCAGCATGAGACCGACCCGGTCGGCGTCGGCCAGCTCGCGCAGCAGGATCTCCGCGGCCACCCGGGTGTCATCACCGGCGTCGTGGGCCTTCAGCTGCTCGACCGCGTAGTAGGCCGCGATGGTGGCCAGCGACTTGTCCGGCACCTCCAGGGCGAGCGCCTTCGCGAACCGCATCGTGCACAGCCACTCCAGGACCTCGAGACGTACGCCGGCGCGGTCCGACTCCACGGCCACGAACGCCCAGTCGAACGGAGCGTTGTGGGCCACGAAGACCCGGCCGGCGAGACGCTGGGCGATGGCGGGGGCGACGTCCCGGAAGAGCGGCGCGCCCGCGAGGTCGGCGCTGGTCAGGCCGTGGACCTCGACCGGCCCCGGGTCGACGCCCGCGCCGGGATTGACCAGCGTCTCCCAGTCCGACTCGGCGGTGCCGTCGGCGGCGATCTGGCGGATCGCCACCTGGATCACGCGGTCGCGGTAGGGGTCGAGCCCGGTCGTCTCGACGTCGAGGACCGCGTAGCCCTGTCGGGTGCCCGGGGCTCGGCTTCGGCCGCGTGATTCGGTGGAGGTCACAGTGCTGACGCTATCGGTGACCACCGACATTCGAGCCTTGCCCGTGCGTCAGCTCACCGCGATCACGATGCCGACCACGATGAGCACCAGCACCGCCATCATCGCGAGGAAGCCGAGCAGACCCGGCTTGCTCTGCTTCTCGTGCCCGATCGCACCCTTGTTGAACGTGGTGAACGGGGCGGCGTAGAAGACGGGGACGGTCTGTCCCTCGGCGACGTCGAAGTTCATCGAGGCCCGGCCGAATTTCCAGGTCCACTGCGTGTACATGTCCACGGTCCAGTGGCCGGGCGGCACCGGGAAGACATTGCGGCCGTACTGCGTCGGCATCTGGTGGCCGTTGAGCAGCGCGGTCGGCGCGATCATGTTGGAGGTCATGTGGCTGCCCTGGATCGTCAGGTCGATCCACCCCACGGGCGGCTGTCCGGGCATTGGCTGGCCCGACTGGTCCGGCATCGTCATGGGCCGAATCATGCCCGATCGGGCGGCGCCGTCGCCGCTCAGATGTCGACACTCCCGCCGTCGCGCCAGTAGAAGCCGCCCTCGCGCATCATGAACCCCTCTTCGTGGAGATAGCGGCGCAGCGCGGCGACGTCGTCGTGGAACCGTCGCAGGATCTCGTTGACCTCCCGCTCGGGATAGACCTTCCCGGGCTCGAAGGCCTGCGCGAGCTGGTTGAGCACCACCAGCTTCTTGACGTGTTTCGACGGGATCGTCAGCAGCCGCCCGTCCTTGCCGAAGAACCGTCTCAGCGTCTCGGCGTTGTCGGGTCGGGGCTGCCAGGTCGCACGGGTCACCTTTTCATCGTGGCCGATCCGGCAGGGCGATGCGACTGGTTTGTCTGCCGCGTCCGGCGCCGTGCCTGGCCGACGAGGTCACGGGCGGCGGCCGCCCAGTCGGCGTACTCGAACTCGAAGCCTGCTTCTCGCAGCCTTGCCGGGACGACGCGACGGCTCTTGAGGAGCAGTTCGGTATCCGTACGCAGCGCCCAGGCCCCGATCTCCGCCATCCAGCGGGTGGCGGGCAGCCCGATCGGCATCCCGGCCTCCTTCCGCAGCGTGCGCATCAGGGCGCGCTGGGGCAGTGGTCCTGGTGCTGCCAGGTTCACCGGTCCGGCGATGTCGTCGCGCTCGATGAGCAGATCGCAGGCGCGTACGAAGTCGGTCTCGTGGATCCAGGAGACGAACTGCTCCCCGCCGGCGACCGGGCCGCCGAGGCCGAGGCGCGCCATGGTGAGGAGTACGTCGAGGACGCCGCCCTTGTCGGGGCTCATCACCATCGCCGAGCGGAGCGCCACCTTGCGGGTCCGCGGTGTCGCCGCCGCGGACTGCTCGGCCTCCCAGCTCTTGGCGATCCTCGTCGAGAACTCCCAGTAGGCCGGGACGTCAGGCTCGCTTCCGCCGATGATGCCGGTCGCCTCGTCGTTGGGAGCGTCGAAACGGTGAGCGTAGATCGTCGCGGTGCTCATCTGCAGCCAGGTGCGCGGGGGAGTCGATGCCTTGGCGATCGCCTCGCCGACGACCCTGGTCGACTCGACCCGCGAATCCATCATCTGCTTCAGGTTGGCCTCGGTGTAGCGGCAGCTGACCGTCCGGCCCGCGAGGTTCACCACCACGTCCGCGCCGTCGATCTCATCGGCCCACGGACCGATCGTCCGGCCGTCCCAGACCTGATGCCGTACGCCTTCCTCCAGCTGTTCGGGGTGGCGCGAGAGCACCACGACCTCATGTCCTCGCGTGCTCCAGGCACGCCGCAGGATGCCTCCGACCTGGCCGGTTCCACCGGGGATGACGATCTTCATGGTGCGACCATACGGTCTATTTGAGCGATCGCTCAAGAGATGCGCTACCTTGAATTTGAGCAATCGCTCAAATGGGCCGAAGGAGGCGTACATGGTGGTTCGAGTGCGGATCTGTTTCTGGGCGCTTCTCCGAGGATGGCTGTTCGGTGTGGTCCTCGGGTTGGTCGTGGGTGGTGGGTTCGGGACGCTTCTCGTGCCTGTCCTCGGGACGGTCCTCGGGGGAGCGACCGGAGCCGTCATGGGCGCGATCGTGGGTCTGCCGTTCGCGGTTCTGGTGGCGCCTGCGTCGCTGCTTCGGCGCTCCGTGGTCGTGGACCGCGCCTGGCCGGCGATCGTGGCCGCAGGACTCTCGTTTGTGCTGCTCAGCAAGGTCATGTTCTCGGGGGCGAGCCTGGATGTTTCGGAGGACCTCGCGATCTTCGTCGGCGTGAGTGCCGTTGCCGCTCTGATCACGGGGCTCTTCGGTCGTGCGATCACCCGCCGTGCGCGGATCCGGTTGCTGCGTACTCCTGAGACCTTCGTCTACTTCGCGTTGGCGGGAACGCTGGTATCGGCCGCGCGATTCGTGATGGCGGATGGATGGATCCATGCCGGGCCATGGATCGCCCTGCTCTGCGCGTTCGTAGGCTTCGTCGGAGGCGGCATACTCGGTCTCGTCCTGATCGGCTACAACCTGCTCGTCACCAAGGAGCCCGCCGCAGAATGAACCCCACCAAGGCCAAGCTGATGCTGGCGGTCACCGACCTGCTCAAGGAGGACGGGATCGCCGGACTCTCGGCGCGAGCGGTCGCCGACCGGGCGGGGGTCAACCAGGCGCTGGTCTTCTATCACTTCGGAACCGTCGTGGATCTCGTCGACCAGGCGTGCCGGGCGGTGTCGGACGAGGCGGCGGCGTCCTACCGGGATGAGTTCGGGCAGGTGAACTCGCTGGGCGAGCTGCTGGCGCTCGGGCGGGGGCTCCATGAGCGCGAGCGAGCCGCAGGCAACATCACGGTGATGGCTCAGCTCCTGGCCGGGGCGCAGCGGGACAAGACACTGGCCGAGACAGCGCGCTATGCGTTGGGCCGGTGGAACGAGGAGATCGAGGCCGCGGTCGCTCGTGCCCTGGAGGGGAGCCCTGTCGAGGGGGTGGTGGACGCGCCTGGGCTGTCGCGCGCGATCAGCTCGGCGTTCATCGGCCTGCTCATGTACGACGGCGTTGACCGCCCCGGCGCCGAGTCGGCCTTCGCCTCCCTCGAGCAGCTCGGCACGCTCGTCGAGGTCATCGAGGATCTCGGACCCGCGGCCCGGCTTGTCCTTCGCTCCCGGCTCAAAGGCCGCGGCTAGGCACAACCCGAGCTCAACCCGCCACCGCCGCGCGGGCCATGACGAGGCGGTCGGCGCAGCGTACGGGCATGGTCTGCCAGTAGTAGGGGAAGGTCATGACGGCGATGAAGAGGGCCCAGCCGCGGCTGCGGAGCCAGGTGGCGTCGTCGATGTCGAGGATGCTGCGGAACTCATCGCGGCCGGCGGCGTCGAGGAGCTCCCAGGCGCAGATCAGGTCGACGGTGGGGTCGCCGACGGAGAGGGCGCCGAAGTCGAGTACGGCGGTGAGGCGGCCGTCGCGGGCGAGGAGGTTCTCGGCGAGCAGGTCGCCGTGGAGCCAGTGCGGCTCGGTCGCCGCCGGGGGCAGCGTCATCACCTCGTCCCATGCTGCCTCGACCGCGTCCAGGTCCAGCTCGAGGTCGGCGAGCTCGCGGCACTCACGCAGACTCGACCGGACGTCGGCGTCGAAGTCGGCGATCGGCTCGCCGCGATACCAGCGCAGCTCGGGGTCGTCGAGCGCCTCCTGGGGCACCTCGGTCCGGCGGAGCCCGGTCACGACCGAGGCCAGGTCCGCGGCGGTGACGTCACCCGCGCCGGGGGCCGGCTTGTCGCCGTCGAGCCAGCGCACGACGCTCCAGCGCTCGGGGTATCCGAAACCCGGTTCGCCGACCGCCATCACCTCGGGCGTGGCCACCGCGAGGTTGGTCGCGAACGCGGGCAGCCAGCGCGCCTCCTGCGTGATCGTGGCTGATCCGCGGGGCTGGCGGGGGAGGCGTACGAGATGCTCCTCGCCCAGCCGGAAGAGCCTGTTGGTCGACCCGGTGGAGTCCAGCGGGCGGAGGGGAAGCTCTGCGTACGCGGCGAGGTCCCGCCTCAGCAGGGACCGCACCAGGTCCTCGTCGATCATCAGCTCGTCGTCGTGCATTCGGGTGCTCATCGTGGCCGAGCCAACCATGCCGGTGGCCGGCTGCGCGCGGGATTTTCGCGAAGGTCAGACGAGGGTGATCGAGACGAGCGCGCGGTCGCCGACCTGGAGGTCCTCCCGGCGGCGTACGTCCTTCTTGATCGGCAGTGCATAGCCTTCCTGACCTGGGAAGACCGACGTCCTCCAGGTGGTCGTGCCGATCCGCGCCTCGACCCTCACCGACCCGAAGCCACGGGGCGGACCGGTCGCGATCGACGCCTCGCGGATGTCCTCGGTGACCTCGGGCGGCGCGGTCACGAAGATCCAGGCGTCGGTCGCTTCCTTCCACGGCCACAGCTCGGCCTCGAACTCCCAGGTCTCCATGTGCCCATCCTCCCCCAAAGCCGCATCCGGAAACCGCTACGCCGCCGGGGCGACCGCGGCTTAGGGTGCGGCCATGGCTGCCGACCCTCGCTTCCTCGCCGAGAGACTCTCCGACACCCGCGCCCGGCTGGAGAACGACATCGACCTGTGGATCGCCTCCGCGCACGATGATCAGCCGTGGCTGGTGCCGATCTCGTTCGTGTGGTGGGAGGACGAGATCTGGATCGCGAGCATGGGCGGTGCGCGCACCCAGCGCAACCTCTCCGCCTCCCCGGTCGTACGCCTGGCGCTCGGCGAGCTGCGCGACGTCGTGATCATCGACGGGCGTGCCGAGGTCGAGCCGATGGAGCGTACGCCGAAGCGGGTCCTGGAGATCTACGCCGAGAAGCAGGGCGGCGACCCGAGCATCTGGGCGGACAGCCTGATCCGCGTCCGGCCGACGAAGATCCAGGCCTGGCGGGAGTCCAACGAGCTGGAGGGACGCCACCTGATGCGGAACGGTCGCTGGCTGGACGAGGGTGGGTCCGATGGAAGCTGAGATCCCGCTGACCGAGGACACCTTCCGCGCGCTCGCCCGGTCGTCGCCGTGGCGCTTCACCGCTCTGCAATTCACCTGGCGGACGCGGGACGAAGGCGATGTCGAATGCTGGTTGCGCAGACCCGGCTGGCTCCGCGTACGCGATGCCGACGGCGATCGCGTGGAGAGGGGCGATGCTCCGGTGTTCGATCCGGAGCCGGTCCTGCGCGCCGACGGTCTCGTGGAGAGCCGGTCGCGGGCCTACACCCACGACATCGACGACCCGATGTGGAACAACTACTTCTTCGTGTCGATGCTCGATCCCGAGGAGCTCTCCGCCGACGTCATGCTGAGCGACCTGCGCTCGGAGGAGCGAGCGGGCCGGGAGACCTGGTGGGCGAGGGCGGTGCCCGGAGACGAGTACGAGCCGCGGTGCGGTTGTTGTCCGCTGCTGTGGTCCTGGGTCTCCGACCGCGACGAGTACGGCGACGGTGACCCGGGCTGGCAGCCGTCCCCGGAGACGGTCTACCCCGAGGCGTACGACATCGCGCTGGATGTCGCGACCGGGGTCGTCGTGCAGCTGACCCCGGTCGGAGGCTCACGGCCCGATCTCGGCTTCGAGACCACGATCCATGAGGCAGAACTGTCGGTGGTCTCTGTTTAGGTGGTGGTGAGGACGACATCCGATCCAGACGGAGGAGATGTCATGACCATCAGCACGACCATCGATGAGGAGATCGAGCGGCTCGAGGAGGAGCTCGGCGAGCGGCCTGCCTGTGAGTGCAGCTGTGGCAGCCCGGACAGCGACGCGGAGCCTTGTGGCGAGGTAGCGGCGTACGCGGTGACCGTGCTCTGTCCCGATGACCGGTGCACTCACACGTATCTGTTGTGCCGCGAGTGTCGGGACCAATGGGTGCAGAACTGTCCACCACCTCACCAGCTCCGCGTCGTTGCGCTCGGGTGAGGCTCATGCCACCGGCACCACCCACACGTCGGCGACCGACGGGTCGTAGTCGGCGCCGGTGTCCCGGAACCGGATCCGCACCGAGCCGTCCGCGCTCAGCGCCGAGGGCTCCACCAGGAACTGGTGGGTCATCGTGCCCTGCCCGCCGCCGGTGCGGGTCAGGTCGACGCTGTGCGCGACCTGACCGTCGAGCTCGACGTCATAGGTCTTGCGTCGCGCACCGTCGAACGTCTCGACGATGCGGACCACGAACGATCCATCCGTCGGCACCGCGGCGTCGAACTCGAACCAGCCGCCGGGGTAGGAGGAGTGTGTGTAGCGGCGGGTCAGCCCGGCCTCCTGATTGGTCCCCGACCGCTCGGAGGCGGTCAGTCCGTGCGCTGTCTCCGAGGTCGCCTCGCCGAGGTCGATGTGGTCGGTCGACTCAGAGGGTGGCGTCGCGAGTCCGACGGTCACGGTGGCCGCCGCCTGCTCCGACGGCGTCGCACCGGTCGCGACGGTCAGGGGCACCTGGCCGGCCACGACCGTCTGCGGCACGACGACCTCGACATCGACTTCGGCGTCCTGGCCGGCCGGGATCTCGTAGCCCACCGGCTCCGCCGACCAGCTGGCAGGACCGGTCAATGAGAGCTCGCCGCGCTGGGTGACGTCGCTGCGGTTGTGCAGCGTGGCGGTGATGGTCGCGGTCTGTCCGCCGTCGACCGACGCCGGGGCGCTCGACGTCGCGGTGATCTGCACGCCGGGTCCGACTATCAGCGTGCCTCCCACCGGGAGGCTGGCGGTGCCGCCCGAGCGGCTGTAGGACAGCTCACCGCTCAGCTCCGTGGGACCGACAGCGGCATCCTCCGGCACCGTGACCTCGTAGGCGTGCTCGACCTGTCCGCCTGCGGGCACGGTGTCGACGGGCGCACCGACCGGCTCGGCGGTCCATCCCTCCGGCACCTCGAGCGACGAGGCCACCTCCTTCAGCGACTGCTTGCCGGAGTTGTCGACCCGCACCGACACCCCGACGACATCGCCAGGGAGGACCTCCTCGCCGGGGACCTGCAGGACGGCGACCGCGCCGACCAGCCGGGCCGAAGCGCGCGAGAGGCTCTTCTCGATCGTCGTCAGCCGATCGCGCAGACCTGCCGCGGTCGCTTCGGTGAGCATGCCGCTGTCGGCGTACATCTGGACGGCACGGTCCAGGTTCGCGGCCGCTGCGAGGGCACCGTGGACCGCCTCAGCGATCCGCTCCGCCTCGGTGTCGCCAGCGGCGAGCTCCCAGGCCTCGTCGATCTCGCCGCGCAGCAGCGCGGTCCGCTTCGCGAGGTCGCGCTTGGCGGCACTGCCCGCGGGGCCGGCGAGGCTCAAGGAGTAGACCTTCGCAGCCGTCGCAGCAGCCTCCGCCCGAGCGGCGCCGAGGTCCCCGAGGGCGGGAGCGACCGCGAAGCTGTAGTCACCGGATCCGACCTCGAGAACGACCACGCCCACGTCCTCGCGCACGAACTCGACGTCGTCCGAGTCCTCGATCGGCGAGCCGCCCTCGGTCACCGCCCACCGGTTGGCGGCCGGGATCCGCACCTCGGCGGTCGTGTTGGCCGGGACGGTCACGTCAAGGGTCATCGGCCCGTCGCCGGTCGACCACGCGCTGCGTACGGTGCCGTACGGGGTCTGCAGGCTGTAGTCGACGTCGTCGACACCCTCTCCGGGCTCGGGCGCGATCATGATCTTGCGGTAGCCGGGCTCGGCGGCCGAGACCCCGGCCATGGTGCGATACATCCACTCGCCGACGGCGCCGTAGGCGTAGTGGTTGAAGGAGTTCATGCCCACGTCGTTGAACGTGCCGTCCGGGTTGATCGAGTTCCAGCGCTCCCAGATCGTGGTGGCACCCTTGCCGATCTCGTAACCCCACGACGGGTAGTCCTCGTGCTGCAGCAGCCGGTAGGCGATGTCGGTGCGTCCGGCCTTGGTCAGTGCGGGCAGCAGCCCGTCGACGCCGAGGAACCCGGTCGAGAGGTGGTAGTCACGCCGCTCGAGCGTCTGCACGAACTGGTCGTAGACCGCATCGCGACGGTCCTCGGGCTCGAGGTCGTTGGTCAGGGTGAGGATGTACGCCGTCTGGCTGTCGCCCTTGACGGAGCCGTCGGCGGCGATGAACGCCTGCTGGTACGCCGCCCGGATCGCCTCGAAGCGAGCCTGGTAGGCGGCCGCGTCGGCGTCCCTGCCGATGGCCTTCGCCATCTGCGCGAACTCCCGGGTGCTCTTCGCGACGAAGGCGGTGTCCAGGACGTCCGCGGGCGTCGGGTCGTCGAGGTTGAGCCAGTCCAGGTAGCCGCCGGCGGACCGGATGTGTCCGGTCGAGTCGGCGTCGAGGAAGTCGACGTAGCGCTTCATCATGTCGTAGTTCTCCGTGATGACGCCGGTGTCGCCGTAGGCCTGCCACAGCGTCCAGGGCACGTGCACGCCCGCGTCCATCCAGCCGGCCGACTCGTACCCGCCGTCGAAGCGGCCCGGGACGACCGGGGCGACGCCGGGCAGCGATCCGTTCGGCCGCTGGGTGTCACGCAGGTCCTGCAGCCACTTGGTCAGGAACGACTCGGAGTCCATGTTGTAGACCGCCGTCCGGGCGAACACGTTGATGTCGCCGGTCCACCCCATCCGCTCGTCGCGAGCCGGGGTGTCGGTCGGGACGGAGAGGAAGTTGCCGCGCATGCCCCACACGATGTTGCTCTGCAGTTGGTCGACCAGGTCCGAGCTGGTGTCCAGCTTGCTGGCCAGGTCGCCGTCGGTGCCCACCACGACGCCCACGATGTCGGAGGCATCGGGCGCCTCGTCTAGCCCAGAGATCTCGACGTAGCGGAAGCCGTGGAAGGTGAAGGACGGCTCGTACGTCTCCGGCTCGTCCGACCCGAAGGTGTAGGTGTCCGTGGCCTTCGCACTGCGGAGGTTGGCGGTGTAGAGGGTGCCGTCGGGGTTGAGCACCTCGCCGTGGCGGATCTTGACCGTCTGGCCCTTCTCGCCCTGCAGGGTGAGACGGACGTGGCCGACCATGTTCTGGCCGAGGTCGTAGAGGTAGACGCCGTCGGTGGGGGAGTCGATCCGCTTGGCGGTCTCGAGCTCCTCGGTGACGCGTACGTCGACGGCCGTCTGTGGCTCGAGCACGTCGGTCGGCTCGTCCCGGACGGCGACGGCGGCCCAGTCCTGGTCGTCATATCCGGCTCGGTCCCAGCCGTCGACCTCCGCCGCGCGGCGGGCGTCGTACCACTCACCGTCGAGGAGGTCGGCCTCGCGGGTCGGTCCACCGGTGGTGCGCCAGGTGTCGTCGGTGCGTACGACCTCGCTGGTGCCGTCGGAGTAGTCGACGACGAGCTCGGCGATCACGGAGTTGGCGGTGCCGTAGACGTCGGTGCCGAACATCGCGACCTTGCCGGAGTACCAGCCGGGCGCGACCTCGGCCCCGAACACGTTGGATCCCGAGCGCACCAGATCGGTCACGTCGTAGGTCTGGTAGTCGATGCGCTTGTCGTACGCCGTCCAGCCGGGCGCCAGCTCGGCGTCGCCGACCCGCTTGCCGTTGAGGCGCAGCTCGTAGACGCCGCGCGCCGAGGCGTAGACGCGGGCACGGGTGATGCTCTTCTCGCCCAGGTCGACCTCCTTGCGCAGCAGCGGCACCGCGTCGTCGCCGCGAAGCCACGCCTCGCCGCCGGCGTTGTCGACCCGGAGGCCGTCGGCGGTCACGGTGCCGGCCGTGAAGGTGCGGTCGCCGGTCGGGAAGTCCGTGTCGACCAGGGCGGTGCCACCGGCACTGGTCACGGTCACGTCGTGGACCAGGCCGTGCTCGGCACCGCTGGTGCGGAAGCCCATGACCCCGGGCCCGGCGAAGGTGGCATCGGTGCGCTGGTCGAGCTGCTGGCCGTCGATCGTGGTCGTGATGGTGTCGCCCGCGACGGTGATCGCATAGTCGTGCTCAGCTGCGAAGTCGAAGCCGCTCGGGACCGGCTTCGCGGGCAGCACGGAGTAGCCGCCGTTGCGCTTCACGTGCGGACGGAGCGCGTCGTCCGACTCGCTGAACTGCCACATGTAGGCGTTCTCGGTGTTCTCGCCACGGAAGTAGACGCCGAGGGCTCCGCCGATGTCGGAGGCGGTGAACTCGATCGTGTAGTCGGTCCACTCCGCGCCCAGCTCAGGAGTCTCCGCGCCGATCCAGTCCGCGGTCCACGCCTCCTTGCCGAGGCCGGTGGCGAACGTCGCCGGATCACTCCACGCGGAGACGACGCCCTCGTCGTCCCAGACCCGCACCGACCACACGTAGTCCGTGCGTGGCTTCAGAGCAGGCCCGGCGTACCGGACGTCGACGGACTGCCCGGATTTCACCTTCCGGCTGTCCCACACGTCGGGCGAGGTGAGCCGTCGTTCCGAGGACGCGACCCGGATCTGGTACGCCTTCTGGGTCACCCCGCGGCGGTCGGAGTCGAGCTGCCACCCCAGGGTGGGGGCGGTCGTCGCGATGCCGAGCGGATCGACCAGCGCATTCGTACGCAGCTCGTCGACGACGGGGACGGAGCCCACGCTTTCGGTCGATGGGACGGCGCTGGCGGCGAGTGGGGGCAGTGCGGGTGAGAGGACGACGGCGAGGGTGGCCGTGACCAGCCCGGCGATGTGTCGGCGCACGCTGACTCCTGGGGTCGAGGAATTGAAACGCTTCACCGAGTATGGCGTGCGTCACATTCCACGTGCAGCGACTTGGCCGCATCCGGCCACGACCAACGATTCAACCGGTCAGGACGTGAGGTCGTCCAAGGAGTCGGCGTCGATGATCCGGTACGCATAGCCCTGCTCGGACAGGAAGCGCTGGCGGTTCTGGGCGAAGTCGGCGTCGACGGTGTCGCGGGAGACGATCGTGTAGAAGTGCGCGGTCTTGTTGCCGTCGCCGGGGCGCAGCAGCCGGCCGAGCCGCTGGGCCTCCTCCTGGCGGGAGCCGTAGGCTCCGGAGACCTGGATCGCGACCTCGGCCGAGGGCAGGTCGATGGAGAAGTTGGCGACCTTGGAGACGACCAGCAGGTCGAGCTCGCCGGAGCGAAAGGCGTTGAAGAGCCGCTGTCGCTCCTTGACCGACGTCTTGCCCTCGATCACCGGGGCGTCGAGCGAGGCGGCGATCTCGTCGAGCTGCTCGAGATACTGCCCGATCACGAGCGTCGGCTTGCCGGCGTGGGAGGCGACGATCTCCTTGACCACGTCGATCTTGTGGTGTGTGCACGAGGCGATCCGGTAGCGCTCGTCGGGCTCGGCGGTGGCGTAGACGAGCCGCTCGTCGGCGGGCAACGTCACCCGCACCTCGACGCAGTCCGCCGGGGCGATCCAGCCCTGCGCCTCGATGTCCTTCCACGGAGCGTCGTAGCGCTTGGGACCGATCAGGGAGAACACGTCGCCCTCGCGCCCGTCC
Source organism: Nocardioides sp. NPDC023903 (assembly GCF_040639295.1). Taxonomy (NCBI): domain Bacteria; kingdom Bacillati; phylum Actinomycetota; class Actinomycetes; order Propionibacteriales; family Nocardioidaceae; genus Nocardioides; species Nocardioides sp. NPDC023903. Next base: position 27,092 of record NZ_JBEZZS010000006.1, read on the forward strand.
TCACGCACCAGCGTCGCAGTCAGGCCGAGCCGGCGCCGCGCCTGCAGGTCGGCGGTCATCCGGAAGATCGGAGCGGGAAGGAGGTGGACCTCGTCGTAGACGACCAGCCCCCAGTCGCGTGCGTCGAGCAGCTCCAGATGGGGATAGGCGCCCTTCCGGCGCATGGTCAGCACCTGGTAGGTGGCGATCGTGACCGGCCGGATCTCCTTGACCGAGCCCGAGTATTCGCCGATCTCGTCCGGGGTCAGTGAGGTGCGGCGTACGAGCTCGTCCTTCCATTGCCGCGCGGAGACGGTGTTGGTGACGAGGATCAGCGTGGTCGCCTGGGCATGCGCCATGGCGGCGGCGCCGACCAGCGTCTTGCCGGCGCCGCAGGGGAGCACGACGACGCCGGAGCCGCCGTGCCAGAACGACTCGGCCGCCTCCGACTGGTACGGGCGCAGCGTCCAGTCCGTGTTGTCCAGCGCGATCGCGTGGGCCTCGCCGTCGACGTAGCCCGCATAGTCCTCGGCTGGCCAGCCGAGCTTGAGCAGGGCCTGCTTGAGGTTGCCGCGCTCGGAGGGGTGGACGACGACGGTGTCGTCATCGAGCCGTTCGCCCAGCATCCCGGCGACCTTCTTCGCCCGGATGACCTCTTCCAGCACTGCCCGATCGGAGGAGACCAGCACCAGCCCGTTGGCCGGGTTCTTCTCGAGACGGAGCCGGCCGTAGCGGGCCATCGTCTCGGCGACATCGACCAGCAGGGAGTGCGGTACGGGATAGCGGGAGAACTCCAGCAGCGTGTCCACCACCTGCTCGGCGTCGTGCCCTGCCGCGCGCGCGTTCCACAGCCCCAGCGGCGTCAGCCGGTAGGTGTGGATGTGCTCCGGTGACCGCTCCAGCTCGGCGAACGGCGCGATCGCCTTGCGACACTCACCTGCCCGGGCATGGTCGACCTCGAGCAGCAGCGTCTTGTCCGACTGGACGATCAGGGGGCCGTCGTTCACCGCACCAGCCTACGGCGACGTCGGGCGCACACTCCTGATCCGGGACAGCGCGAAGGAACGTACGTCGTCCTCGACCCGGGCCGCGAGAGAACCGCCGTCGATCCCCAACGGCTCGACGCGCGCCTCGCCGCCGACGCCGCGGCCGTCGACGTAGGAGATCACGACCTGCTCCCCGGCATCGATGGCCTCGTGAAGGATCGCCATGGTGGAGGCCGGCTCGGCCGGAGCCGGACGGGAGGCCGCGGTCTCGTCGCCCGCCTTGACTCTCGCCGCGACCGCGGACGCACGCGCGGCGAGATGGGCCTCCTGGACACCTGGCGGACGCTGGCCGTTGCGGGCCTTGGCGCGCTTGGCGTCGGGGCGCGCGACGTGGACGGATCCGTCGGGTGCCTCGACGACCGGGGCCAGGCCCAGCTCGCGCAGCCGGGGGAGGAGCGAGTCGAGCGCGACGGTGCTGACGACCACCGTCGGCGCCAGCCGCCGCAGCCCCAGGGACTCGGCCGCCGGGTGGGCCAGCAGCTCGGCCAGCGAGGCCTCGTCGTCGCTGCGCAGGTAGGCGGAGGCGAACCCGACTCGGACCGTCCCGAACGTACGCGCCGTGTCGTCGACCAGATAGGTCAGCGCCTGCGGGACGGGGGTGCGGGAGGCTGCGGCGAGGAACGCGTGGATCTCGGTGGCGGTCCAGCCGCGGTCCATGGCCCGGCGCACGGACTCCTTGGTGAACCGGTAGACCGTCGCCCCGCCGTGCGACTCCACGGTTGCCACCACGGCCAGGGTGCGCGCCAGCGCGGGCTCCAGCGGCCCCGGCGCGACCGCGGTCAGGTCACCCTGGAGCAGCACGTGGTCGACCGGCTCCGGCAGCAGCCCGGCCAGGGTCGGGACCGGGTCCTCGCCCGCCACCAGCAGCCGACCGTACGCAGCCAGCCCCCCGAACGCGGCGAGCCCGAGGGTCTCCGCCTCGGTGAGCGTCCAGGCCACCAGCGACTCGCGGGACTCGGTGCGGGTGCGCGGCCGGCGCGGCCGCTCCCAGGCGAGGCGGGTGACGACCGCGGCAGGGCCGGTGCCGGCGGCGAGGACCTCACCGTCCGGCAGGGCTGCGAGCAGGCCCAGGGTCTGCCGCCTCGTCGCCACGGCCGAGGCCCCGGCCAGATCGGGGGCCAGCGCGTTCCACGTCTTCCCGGCAGGGTCGCGCTGGCCGACGAGCCCGGGAAGGCGCGGCGAGGCCAGCCAGGCGCCTGCGACGTGCGACCAGCGGGCCGCCAAGGGCTGCTGGAGCCACTGGTCGAAGAGCTCGGTCGGCATCCAGGACGGATCGCCCTCCTCGTCGGTGCCGAGCGCGAGCAGCCCCGAGGCCCAGGCGACCTCGATCAGCAACGCCGCCGTGGGCTCGGTGACATGGAGCCGCTCGGCGGTCGTCTTCAGGTCCCGGACCGTCAGCCCCGCGCCGCCGCGCAGCGACCGGGGCGGCGTCGCGCTCCAGGCGTCGAGGAGCAGCTCGAGGTTGCGTACGAGCTCGAAGGCGGCGCCCGCGGCCGCCCGGTCGACCATGTTGGAGGCCCGCGTGGAGGTCGGCAGGGGCGGCGGGACGTCCACGGGGGCGACCGTCGTCCGCCCGCCCCGCAGCGCGAGCCCGACCTCGCCGGGCAGGGTCAGCATCCCGTCGCCCGAGGACACCAGCAGCCCGCGGGCGATCAGCTCCTCCGCCGGCCCGGCGGCCTCGGCCACAGATATACCCGGGCGCGCGCGGGAGGAGGAGGCCTGCCCGCCGCCGGCGTCGACGGCCTCCAGCATCGCGCGTGCCTCTGCGGACACAGCCGCCAGGCTGCGTACGACTTCTTCCTGGTCAGCGGCGAACGGCTGGAGCCCGGAGGTGCCCGGCGAGCCCCGCAGCACGGCCGAGACACCGGTCACGGCGCGCAGGCCGTCGAGGGAGTGCCACACGAGGCAGGTGTCCTCCAGATGAGAAAGTGCCCGTGTCGCGGCGTCCACTTCAGCGTTCAGCATGGAAGATAAGTGGGCTTTGGTGGTTTGATTCGCGAGGACAACGGCATCAAGCACGATCAGCTCGAGATGGTTAAGGTCATCCATCGCGTAGTGCAAGGATGTGCGAGTGGCTGCTCGGGCGGCGAGTTGGCCGGAGTCATGAGGGGACGGCGTGGCGAGATCAGGACGAGCAAGAAGCAGGCGTGAGATGCGCTCTGTGGGCCAAGAGCGCAACTGGTCTGCGAGAGAGCGGAAGCCTGTGTCCATCGGCATCACGCTATCCCGGCAGGCCTAGGGGGCGAGATGTCCAGGAAAGTAGTGATCGCGCACGGGGCCTCGACAGATGTCGGCCAGGTGCGGAAGGTCAACGAGGACTCCCATGTGGCCGAGCCACCGGTCTTCGTCGTCGCGGACGGTATGGGCGGCCACGACGGTGGTGACATCGCCAGCGAGATGGTGATCCAGGAGTTCGCCAAGCTCGGCGGCACCCATTACGCCTCCGAGTCCGGCAGCCAGGCGATGGTCGAGGCCCTCCAGGCGGCACAGGACCGGATCGTGGCGTTCGCGCTCGAGCAGCGCTCGCGCGGAGCCTCGGACTACCAGTCCGGCACCACCTGCGCCGCGGCTCTGATCGCCGACGGCGGAAGCAGCCCGTTGTGGATCCTGCTCAACGTCGGCGACTCGCGCATCTACCGATTCTTCGACGGCACGCTGAGCCAGCTCAGCCGAGACCACAGCCTGGTCCAGGAGCTGGTCGACTCCGGCCAGATCACGCGCGAGCAGGCCGAGCACCACCCGGAGCGCAACGTGGTGACCAGGGCGCTGGGCGGGATGGCCCCCGCGGTCCCCGACATCTTCCAGGTGACGCTGCCCGTGGGCGCGCGGCTGATGCTGTGCTCGGACGGGGTGAGCGGAATGATCTCGGATGCTGAGATCGCCGACATCCTCGCGGCGGAGGACACCGACGCCCGCGACACGGCCGAGAAGCTCGTCGCCGCCGCGGTCGAGGCAGGTGGCCGGGACAACGCCACCGCGATCGTGGTCGATGTGATGGGATTGACCGAGGAGAACCCGTATGACTCGGAGCAACAAAGGGTGAGTATGGAGCAGAAGCTAGGAGTGCTGCCATGAGTGAGCCAGCAACCATCGCAAGCACGTCCTACATGCCGGGCACGTGGTTCGGCATCATCGGTGAGAGCGCCACGGTGCTGCTCCCGCCCTCGGAGAAGAGCCGCGCGGGCGCCATATGGGCGCTCGTCGACGACGGTGCCGGGTTCGACGAGGTGCTCGACGCGCTCGTCGCGACCGGGCTCAGCTCGTTGCCGGGCTTCGTCCTCATCTCCGGGGACGTGACGCCCGACGGCGGCAGCGTACGCACCGTCGTGCGCGGCCCGTCCGTGGTCTCGTTCGAGGCCGGCGAGGGCGCCGTCGAGGTCGACGGCTCGTCGTCGAAGACGTGGGTCGAGCGCACCCTCGAGGGTGTCACCAGGATGTCCGTCTCGCTCGGCGAGGAGGGCGCGACCGGTGAGCCGATGACGGCGCTCGGTGGCCTGCTTCGGGTCTCGGGACTCGAGGTTCCGCCGCCCGCCCCGGAGTCCGCCCAGGACGACTCGCCGGAGAGCCGCGCCGGTTTCGTCGCTGCCCCGGTGGCGGTCGAGGAGGGCGCCGACGACAGCATCGACGAGCCGGCCCCGGCCGACCCGCTCAGCGATCCTCTTCCCGAGGAGAGCTACGCCGACTCCGACGACCTCGACTCGGTCGACGAGCTCGACTCCGCCGAGGAGCAGGGACTCGGCGAGGACGAGCCGGTCGCGGCTCCGCCCTCGCTCTCGGTCGTGCCGCCGATCCCGGTCTCGGGTGACCTCCCCGGTCTCGGGGCCGACTCGGAGTCGGACTCCGACGCGGAGGCAGACCTCGGCCCGGACACCGACTTCGACGCGGACGCCGACGCTGACGAGCCGATCTCGGTCAACCGGGGCGACGAGTCCGGCGAGGCGTCGGCCCCGCGTCACGACGACCTGACCGAGCCGACCGAGGCGTTCGAGATGCCGGCCGCGTCCCAGGACACCGACGACCAGGACTTCCCCGAGCCCGTCTCCGCCGGCTACGAGGACGACTACGCCAGCGACGAGCACGCCGCTGCCGTGGCGTCGTCCTTCGGCCCCGCGGCGGTCTCCCCGGAGCCCGTGCCCGACATGGACGTCGCCTCCGACGCCGAGACCGAGGTCCTCCCGGCCGTCGACGAGGAGTCCTACGACGGGCCCGAGTCCTACGACGAGCCCGAGTCCGCCCCGGCGCCCGGCTTCGGCCCGCCGTCGATGCCGCCTCCGCCGCCGCTGACGACGCCTCCGCCGCCTCCGGTGGGCGCGCCGCCCGCTCCCTTCGAGGACGTTCCGGCCGAGGGTCTGATCGACGCTGCGCCGAGCGAGGCACCGATCGAGGCACCGGCCTTCGACGGCCCGCCGGCCGACGCGCCGGTGACCGACATCCCGCCGGCGCCCCCGGCGCCGCCGGCGTTCCCGGCTCCGCCCGCGCCGCCGGCCCCGCCCGTGGCGCCGATCCCGGAGACCCACGACGAGCCGGTCTGGGAGGAGCCCAACCCCGACGAGGACGACCACGACGGTCTGACCCGCATCGGCGTCGGCGAGGACCTCAACGCCGGTCTCGCCGGGATTCCCGGCCAGCCCGAGGCCCCGAAGGTGACCGCCTACCCGGTCGCGCGACTGGAGTTCTCCAGCGGCGACCGCGTCGAGGTCGACCGGGTCGTCCTGGTCGGCCGCGCCCCCGAGGCGAGCCGGTTCACGCCCACCGAGCAGCCGATGCTGGTGACCGTGCCGAGCCCTCACCAGGAGATCTCCTCGACCCACTGCGAGATCCGTCCCGGTGCCGGGGTCGACCACGGCGCAGCGGTGGTCACCGACCTCGGCTCGACCAACGGCACCGTGCTGGTCCAGCCCGGTCTCGGCCCGGAGGACCTGCGCCCCGGCGTACCCGTCCAGCTCATGCCGGGTGCCGTCATCGACCTCGGTGACAGTCTGACGATCCGGGTGACCAACCCATGATCCAGCGGCTCTCGCTCATGTCGCCGGCCCCCATCGGGGCGGCGGCATGAGCGTGGCCGGCCTGCCCGCTCCAACCGTCGAGGCTGCGATCGCGGAGCCCGACCGTCGGTTCTACGCCTTCGCCATCGACCGGGTGATCGCGTGGGCGATCTTCGCCGCGGCGGGGTTCGCCGCCTGGTTGATCTTCTTCCGCAACGGAAACCCGCTGCCCGGCGCCGGCCTGATCGCCGGCGTGGTGCTGGCGGTCTGGCTGGTCGGCACCGTACTCACCGGCTCCGGGGGCAAGACCCCCGGCAAGATGGCCCTCGGGCTCCGCGTGGTCAGCGATGACTCCGGAGCCGCGGGCCGCCCCATCGGCGTCGGCAAGGCGTTCGTACGCCAGGCCCTGCTCGGTCTTTGCACGATCCCGACGCTCGGCATCGGCACCGCCACCTTCGCCTGGGTCGCCGCGATGGACGACCGCGGCCGGCGCCAGGGGTGGCATGACCGCCGTGCGGGCTCGGTCGTGGTCGACGTACGTCCTCCGGCGGTCGTCGAGGCCGAGGAGGAGGCCCCGGCGCCGCGCCGCATCGTCAACCTGACCACCATGCGCCTGAAGCAGGCCGAGGCGACCCCCGAGCGGGCCGAGCGGCCGCAGACCCCCGCCGCCCCGACCCAGAGCGCGGCGCAGGCCGCGGCCGAGGCCCAGGCGGCCCCGACCCAGGTCCCGGCACCGATCGCTTTCCAGGCGCCACCGGCCCCCGCGCCACCGGCTCCCATGCCGCCTGCTCCGCCCGCTCCGCCGGCCCCGGTCGCGCAGCCGTCGGCGCAGCCTGCCCCTCCGCCGCCACCCGCACCTGCTCCGCAGCCCGCGGCTACGGCTCGCTGGCGGGTCACGTTCGACACCGGCCAGAGCTTCGTGGTTGAGGGTCTGGCCATCGTCGGCCGCGGACCCGAGCCGCGTCCCGGCGAGGAGGTCGCCCACCGGGTGGCCCTCTCCTCGAGCGACATGTCGCTGTCCAAGACCCACGCCCAGTTCCAGGTCGCGGCCGACGGCACCCTCGTGGTCATGGACCGCGGCTCCACCAACGGCACCACCCTGATCCGCAAGGGTGCCGCACGAGCCCTCGGCGCCCGCCGCCCCGCGGCCCTCGTCGACGGCGACAAGGTCAAGTTCGGCGACCGCACCATGGATGTGGTCCGCGAGGCCTGACCCCTCCCGCCGAATCTGCAGTTGCGGCGGGTCGAATCCGTAGTTGTGGGCGACGAAACTCTGGTTTCGTCGCCCACAACTGCATTCTCGGCCGCCACAACGACCGACTCGGCCGGACGTTCTCAGTCGACGGCGTCGAAGGTCTCCGGGCGGTGCTCGACGCCGAAGCGGTCGGTGGGCCAGAAGACGACGGCGACGCGGCCGACGACGTCGGAGACGGGTACGAAAGCGTTCGAGCAGGCCTCGTCGCCGGACTTCTGACGCTCGGGGCTGCACAGATGGAAGGACGAGTCGGCGGAGTTGGCGCGGTTGTCGCCCATCACGAAGAGCCGGCCCTCGGGGACGACAGCTTTCCAGCCCTTGCAGCCGCCTTGGGTGTACGACCCGTTGTCCTGCGCCATCGGACCGTCACAGGCATCGGCCGGAGCGATGAAGGAGGACGCGTCCAGCGGCGTGCCGTTGACGACGACGCGACCCGACTCGCAGCACTCCACGGTGTCGCCCGCGACTCCGATGACCCGCTTCACCAGGTGGTCGCCGGTCGGGTAGAGCCCGACCTTGGCGAGCACGGCCCTGAAGCCGGTCGATGCCGGAGGGATCTGGTTGGTCGAGAGCCAGCCGCCGGGGTCGGCGAAGACGACGACGTCGCCGCGCTCGGGTGTGCCGCCCATCCAATAGGACGGCTTCTCCACGAGTACGCGGTCGTTGACCTCCAGCCCGGGCTGCATCGACTCCGAGGGGATGTAGAACGCCTGGGCGAGGAATGTCTTGATGACGACGGCGAGCAGGATCGCTGTCACCGCGATGATCAGGATCTCGACGAGCGACCTCAGAACTCCCCCCTGCCGTCGGCCTGATCCTGCCGACGCCTCCCGCTCTGCCCCCATGGTGTGACCCTATCCAGACGACGGCCCGGGCCCGGGCGCTATCCAGAATTCACAGGCGCGTGCCGTCGCTCCTGTCCTAGGGTTCCTCACTCAGCCGGACCCGAGAGGGCGTCATGACCAACACACTGGAATCTCCGACCCATGAGCGGGCCAAGAAGGGCACGTGGGCGATCTGGACCGTCCTGGTCCTGGCCGTGATCGTCGCCATCGTGGCGGGAGTCCTCGCCTACCTGGGCGTCTCGCGGGCAACCGGCCAGGCGGCACCCAGCGCGAGGACCGTGTCGCTCGCCGAGGCCCTCCCGGAGACCTTCGACCTCGCGGTCAACCTTTCCTTCGAACGCGACGCGATGATGGCCGGCGTACCTCCCGTCGTGCTCCGGCCGATGCAGCAGGCCACCGACGAGTCGGCGCAGGCGTGGCGTACTCGTGCGCAGGAGATCGACAGCGGCGACGAGGAGCTCGACGCGACGCTCACCCGGATCGCCGAAGGTGTCGACGGCATCGACGAGCTGCGTACGCAGATGCGGGACGATCGCGCCGAAGGGACAGCGAGCTATACAGCCCTGGCCAACGACCTGTTCAGCATCGCGGGCGATCTGCCGAGCACGGGCGACGGCCAGGCGACCTCGTCGATCGAGGCGATCGGCCACATGCCCGAGGCATGGGAGGCGCTGGGCCAGGAGCGCGCGATCATGATGGCCGTACTTGCCAGGTCACCGTCGCCTGGCAAGAAGCAGATCAGCGACGACGAGATCGCGGCGCTCACCGAGGCTGAGGCCGGACTGAGTCGCTCGCTCGCCGCCTTCTACGAGGGGTCCTCGGCGGACCAGCGCAGGGCGCTCGACGAGCTGACCGATGGCACGGCCACGGAGGGCGCCACAGGCGTACCTGCCCACCAGGGCGTCAGCGAGATCATCACCGGTGGCGGCACTGCCCTGACCCTGGAGTCGTACGTCGTGTCCAGCACCGATTTCATACGTGGCCTGCAGGAGGTGCTCATCGCCTCCGCCCAGGAGATCGCCGAGGAGGTGCGGACCGACCGCGACGATGCCACGCGCACCGCGCTCGCCGCGGTCGTTCTCACGTTCGCGGTTGTGAGCGTCCTCGTCGTAGTCGAGATCGTGCTCGTGGTCCTGCTGGTGGTCCTGGTCTCCCGGCGGCGATCCGCGAACACGCGTGGAGCTCGCGGATAGGGTCGGGGCGTGTCCGATCTCGACCAACGGCTCAACGCTCTCGAAGCGGATCTCAAGACTCGGGGAAGCGTGCTGGTCGCCTTCTCCGGAGGCGCCGACAGCGCCTTCCTCCTGGCGGCCGCGGTCAGAGCTCTGGGCAGCGACGACGTCGCCGCCGCGACCGGCTATTCGCACAGCCTCCCGATTGCGGAGAGGGACCCGGCCGCCGAGTTCGCGACGAGCCTAGGCGTACGCCTGATCACCCCGCAGACCCACGAGATGGAGCGGGAGGGCTACCGGGCCAACGGCACCGACCGGTGCTTCTTCTGCAAGGCGGAGCTGCTCGACACCCTCCTGCCGCTGGCCCGTGAGCTCGGTCTGGCCCACGTGGCCACCGGCACCAACGCCGACGACGCGATCGAGGGGCTCAACGGCCTCCGGCCCGGCATCCGCGCGGCCGCCGAGCGCGGTGCGATCACCCCACTCAAGGACGCCGGCCTGACCAAGGAGCAGATCCGCGAGGCCTCGCGCCGCTGGGGGCTGCCCACCTGGGACAAGCCGGCCGCGGCCTGCCTCTCCAGCCGGATCGCCTATGGCCTCGAGGTCACGCCGAGGCGCCTCGCGCGCGTAGAGAGAGCAGAGCAGGGCGTACGCAGCGTCCTGGCCGCCCGCGGCCACGACGCGGCCAAGGTGGACCTGCGCGTGCGTGACCATGGGGAGAAGGCCACGGTCGAGCTGTCCGCTACCCTCCTGCCTCTCGACCCCCACCATGCCGACGAGGTGCTCAAGACCGTGACAGACGCAGGATTCCCCGCCGCGGAGATCGACCCACGGGGCTTCCGCTCCGGATCGATGAACCAGAAGGCGTCCAAGTGAGCGAGCGTCAGCGAGTGAACCACGAGCACAACACGCCGTCGCCTTCGTATTCTGGCGCTTGCGCTACGGAGGTGGCGGCGTGAGGGAGTTCTGGGACACGATCAGCGCGACCCAGACCGTCCCCGAAGCGCCCTGGCTGATCGGCGCCGGACTCGTCGCTCTGGTGCTGGTCGTGTGGCGTGGGAGCTGGCGCACCGTACGCCTCGGCGTCACCGTCGTCCACGAGGCCGGTCACGCCGTGGTGGCGGTCCTGGTCGGCCGGCGCCTGGCCGGGATCAAGCTCCACTCCGACACCTCGGGCGTCACTCTCTCGCGCGGCAAGCCGTCCGGGCCGGGGATGGTGGCGATGCTCGCCGCCGGCTACCTCGCCCCGGCACTCCTCGGCCTGCTCAGCGCGACCATGCTCGCCGCGGGTCACGCCCTGGGGCTGCTGTGGCTCCTGGTGGCCGCGATGCTCGTGCTGCTGCTGTGGGTGCGCAACGGCTACGGCCTCGTCGTCCTGCTGGTCCTCGGCGCCGCTCTGGGCGCAATCAGCTGGTACGCCGACGGGCGCATCCAGACCATCGCCGCCACGCTGGTCACCTGGCTGCTCCTGCTCGCCTCACCGAGACCGCTCCTGGAGCTCCTCGGTCGCGGCGAGCGAGGTCGCCGCGGCTCCGACCCCGACCAGCTCGCCGGCCTGACCGGCATCCCGTCGGTGCTCTGGATCCTCGTGCTGCTGGCCGTGAACGTCGCCGGCCTCGTGGTCGGCGTGCAGACGCTGATCCCCGACCTGAGCTGGATCTAGAGCTCGAACTCGTCGGCGATCTGGCGCAGCGCGGGGGAGACCTTCTTGGCCAGCTCTCGCGTGGGCGGGCGGCCCTGGGCGTAGCCGTCGCGGATGTCGTCGAGGAGCTTGATCACGTTCTCGACGATCAGCTCCATCTCCTCGGGGTTGCGGCGCTTGGCGGCACGCTGGCGCCCGGAGACGGACGGGGCGCGCTCGAGCACGGTCACCGACAGCGCCTGCTCACCGCGGCGTCCCTGGGCGATGCCGAACTCCACGCGGGTGCCGGCCTTCAAGGTCTTGGCAGCGCCCTCGGGGAGCGCGTCGGCGTGGACGTACACATCCGGACCGTCGTCCTGCGACAGAAACCCGAAGCCCTTGGTGGCGTCGAACCACTTGACCTTGCCAGTAGGCACGGCAGCTTGCCCCTTCCTCGCGCATCAGCGCTTCAAACGTACGTCGCCCGGCGACTGTGACGGCCGACGCGGGAGAGCCTAGTCCTCAGCGCCCAGGGACGCGTGAGGTATTCCCCTCTCCGGCCATCGACGCATCCACGGATGGCTCGCCATGTCGTCCCTCGTGCGGGTGGGGCCTATACTCCGCCTACCCCTCCATAGATTTGCAAATGATTTCGTACACCATTGGTAATCGAGACCACTTATGACGTAAGTTTGCGTCGCCAAAGACTGCAGACAGGTACGCCCGGGTGCCAGCAGACTTCGCGGCGGGGGACTGGGGTGTGCGCCACAGACGGTGCACACCTCTCGGGAATGATGTGACATGGCCACGAGAGGGAGTAATGGCCGAGCCATACGCAAGCACAACCCACCGTCCGGAACGTAAGCCCTGGCAGGGAATTCGAGCGCGCCTCATCTTCGTGCTGCTCATCCCGACCATCGCGGCGATGGTGTTCGGCGGGTTGAGCATTTCGCGCGCCCTCTCAGCCCAGGCGGAAGCACGCCAGGCCGAGACTGTCGCCCAGGCACTGCCTGACACCTACGAACTCGCGATCAACATCCTGTTCGAGCGTGACGGAGCGCTCGCGGGCGTTCCCGAGGTCGTCATGCGGCCGCTGCAGCAGAAGACCGACGAGTCGATCGAGGCATGGAGCGCCAAGGCGAAGGAGATCGACGCCGGCGACGACAAGGACCTCGAGAACAGCATCGTCGAGATCCAGCAGGCGCTCAACGGCATCGACGACCTGCGTTCGCAGATCCAGGAGAAGGACACCGCGGTCGAGGCCCAGCTGGCCTACACGACCGTGATGAACAACCTCTTCGGGATCTCGGCGCAGATGCCGACCCTGGAGAACGACGAGGTCTTCTCCAAGATCTCCGCGATCAGCAACGTGCGTCCCGCCTCGGAGGCCATGGGCGCCGAGCGCATGATCATGATGAAGGCGCTGAGCACGAAGGCGGCCAAGGAGGCCGACGGCGCGGTCAACCCCGACGTCCTCACCGACGAGGAGTTCGCACAGCTCGCCCGCGCCGAGGCCAAGTGGCGCCTGTCGACGGCGGACTACTACGCGAAGACGTCCGACAACATCCGCCAGCAGCTCGACGAGCTGACCAACGACACCACCGACGAGGGCTCGACCGGGGCGCCTGCCCACCGGGTCGTCAACCAGGTGATCTCCAGCGGCAGCACGGACCGGGTCAAGATGACCCCGGACGAGTACACCAGCGCCAGCACGGAGTTCATCCGTGGTCTGCAGAAGATGATCGTCCAGACCGCGCAGGAGATCAGCGACGACGTAGAGCAGATCAAGAGCGACGCGACCCGCGACGCCATCGTCATCGGTCTCCTCGTTCTCGGTGTTCTGATCTTCGCCCTCGCCGTCGGTCTGGTCGCGGCCCGCTCGATCCTGTCGCCGCTGAGCCAGCTGCGCCGCTTGGCCTACAACCTGGCCAACCACGACCTGCCTGAGCGAGTCGCCTACATGAACCAGGCCGAAGGCCCGGTGGACACACATGTGGAGCCTCTGGACATCGCGCGTCGAGACGAGATCGGTGACGTCGCTGACGCGTTCGACGCGGTCCACGTCGAGGCGATCCGGCTGGCGGGCGAGCAGGCCGAGCTGCGTACGAACGTCGACAAGATGTTCATGAACCTCTCCCGCCGTTCGCAGAGCCTCGTCGAGCGTCAGCTCCAGCTCATCGACCAGCTCGAGGCCAACGAGCAGGACCCCGACGACCTCGCGAACCTGTTCCGCCTGGACCACCTCGCCACCCGAATGCGCCGCAACGACGAGTCCCTCCTGGTCCTCGCCGGTGGCGAGATCGGCCACGCGGCTCGTGGTCCGGTCCCGGTCCTCGACGTGCTCCGTGCCGCGGCCTCCGAGATCGAGCAGTTCGCCCGGGTCGACATCGACTCCGACGAGAACGCCGAGTTCGAGGGCGCGATCGCGGGTGACCTCGTGCACCTGCTCGCGGAGCTGATCGAGAACGCCACCAACTTCTCCCCGCCCGACACAGCTGTCACGATCCGCACCTTCCGCGCCGGCCCCGCCGCGCCGCTGCTGGTCGAGATCGAGGACCTCGGTATCGGCATGACGCCGGAGGAGCTCGACGCGGCCAACATGAAGCTGCGCCGTGCGACCGGCCTCGACGCCGACGTCGCCCGGATGATGGGTCTGGTCGTGGTCGCGCGCCTGGCGGCGCGTCACGGTCTCTACATCGAGCTCGTTCCCAACCGCCCCCGCGGTGTGGTCGCGCGCGTCGAGATGCCGGTCACCACGATCGTCGGCGCCCACGCCGAGGCCCCCTCCGGCCAGCAGCAGGGCTTCGACGCCTACGCGTTCCAGCAGGGTGGCTACGGCCAGCAGACCGGCGCCTACCCGACCACCGGCGAGCTCCCCTACGAGATGCAGTACGGGATGCCCGCCTACGACGCCCAGCCGTACGCCGGTGGCAACCCCTACGACGTGCCGGTCGGTGCTCTTCCGGCCCCCGAGGCGCCCGCGGCCTCCGCGGCAGCGCCTCCGGCCCTGCCGAGCCGTACGCCCGGTGCGTCCAACCACCCCAACCTCTCCAACGGCGGTGCGTCGGCCTTCCCGCAGCAGGGTGCCAACGGCCACTCAGGCCAGCACAACGGCTTCGGGCAGAGCGGACCGCAGACGGGCCAGCTGCCCGCATACGGCGGTGTCCCGCCGATGCCGGGCGACCCGGGCTACGAGTCTCCGGCCGCGCGCACGGGCAGCTTCCCGGCGCAGCCGCAGCAGTTCAGCGGTGGCCAGCCGCAGTACGGGGGAGACCCGTTCGGCGGCGACCCGTTCGGGGCCAACCAGCCGCCGGCGCCGCAGCAGAGCCCCAGCGGCCAGCAGCAGAACTTCCTGTCCAACATGCTGCCGGTTCGCAAGGCCGAGGACCTGGCCGCGCGGTTCCCCGACGGTCGCTTCGACCCGAGCACCGAGAGCGGCGAGCTGCCTCGTCGCGACCCGGGCGGCCAGGGTGGCAGCCCGTTCGGCACCGACACCGGCGCGTTCCGCACCTTCGAGCGCCCCAACGAGCGCACCACGCCGCGTACGCCGCCGCCGGGCTTCGGTCCCGACGACGACCCGTTCGGTCCTGCCGGTGACGCGATCGCCCCGGGCAGCCCGATGGGGCCGCTGGCTCCGGAGCCGACCAACTCGCCGAACCCGCTCGACTCGACCACCGAGGTTCCGATCCTCGACGACGAGGGAAGCTCGATCTTCGACGACCTTCAGTCCGAGTGGTTCACCCGTCGTCGCCCGCTCGGTGCGCGCCGGGCGATGGAGTCCAAGGGCGATCCACTCAGCGACCCGATCGCCCCGGCCGCCAAGGCCGCCCCGGCTCCGAAGGCCGACGCCCCGCGTCCGGCGGCGGCCCCCGCGAGCGAGCCGGTCGACGAGCCGGTCGCTCAGGACGACGAGCCGACCACGCCGGTGAGCTGGTCCTCGCCGGGCGACGAGGGTTGGCGCCGGGCACAGGAGCTGGAGCAGCTGCAGGAGCAGGAGCCGGCGACGATCACCCAAGGTGGACTCCCCGTTCGTGTCCCGGGCCAGAACCTGATCCCAGGTGCTGCCCCTTCGGTCACACCACCGTCATCAGGTCCGCGTAACATGGACGCGCGCCGCACCCGTGGCATGTCCAGCTTCCAGAAGGGCGTCAGCCGCGCCCGCAACAACCCCGCTGATGCGGAAAGCAACCCCGAAGGTGAGGAGCAGCAGTGACAACGGCCCCCGCAGGACTGGACTGGCTTGTCGACAGCCTGACCCAGCGCACCCCTGACATCGCTCACGCGATCTTGGTGTCGGCTGATGGCATGCCGATGGCCAGCTCCGTCGACTTCCCCCCGGACCGGGCCGACCAGCTCTCGGCGATCGCCTCCGGTCTCACCAGTCTTACCCAGGGAGCAGCTCGCTGCTTCGCTGCGGGTAATGTCCAGCAGATGGTCATCGAGATGGACGGTGGCTATCTGGTCCTCATGGCGGTTGGTGAGGGCTCCAGCCTTGCTGCCCTCGCCGCCCCCGACTGCGATCTGGGACAGGTTGGCTACCAGATGCAGCTGTTGATCTCGCGTGTTGCCAGCGCCCTCACCCCCGATACCAGAACCGGCGCCTGATCAGTGCCCCGACCCTAGGACCGAGATCGTGAGCAACCACGCATCCGAACCGCCGCCGCTGGTCAGGCCGTACGCCCTGACCCGTGGCCGCACGCAACCCAAGCGCGTCTTCCCGATTGAAGCACTGGTGATCACTGATCGTTACGTGATCGACGGCTACGTCCGGTCGCCCGAGGAGCGGACGATCGCAGAGCTCTGCCGCGAGAGCCGTTCCGTCGCTGAGGTCGCGGCGCTCATCCGGGTGCCCCTGGGTGTCGCCCGAGTCCTGATCGGTGACCTTGCGGAGCGCGGCGTGGTGCAGGTGCACGCCAGCAAGGTCCCGGACGCCCCGGACACCGCTCTCCTCGAGCGCGTGCTGTCCGGCCTGAGGAAGCTTTGACAGGAGTAATGCAGTGACCACCGACTCCAAGCAGGCGACGATGTCTGCGAAGATCGTCATCGCCGGCGGGTTCGGCGTTGGTAAGACGACCTTCGCGGGCTCCGTCTCGGAGATCGTCCCCCTGACGACCGAGGCCGTGATGACGCAGGCGACCGCCGGCGTCGACGACCTCTCCGCCGTGCCAAACAAGAAGACGACCACGGTCGCGATGGACTTCGGTCGAGTCTCCCTCGACTCCGACCTGATCCTCTACCTGTTCGGCACCCCCGGACAGAACCGGTTCTGGTTCATGTGGGACGACCTGACCCAGGGCGCCATCGGCGCTGTGGTGCTCATCGACACCCGTCGCCTCGCCGACTCCTTCGGCGCGATCGACTACTTCGAGTCCCGCAACGTGCCGTTCGTCGTGGCCCACAACGTCTTCGGTGCCAACCAGGCCTACAAGCCGGAGCAGATCCGCGAGGCCCTGGCTCTGCGCCCGGACATCCCGATCGTCACCTGTGACGCCCGCGACCGCCAGTCGACCAAGGCGACGCTGATCTCGCTTGTCGAGTACGTCCTCTCCATGGTCTCCACGCGCGCTCTTCAGTAGCCAAGCGTCCCCAACACCCGCCGTAGCCACGCTCCGGCGGGTGTTGGTCGTTTCAAGGGCTGTCATGACTGTGCAGTAGAGGCGTACGTCTGGGAGGATCACGCGTTGTGCGGAAGTTCAGGTTGTGGTGGCGCAAGGTGACCCCGAAGTGGAACCTGAGACGCCTGTGGGCGAAGATGTGGACCGTGATCACGACCCCGTACGCCGATGCGACGGCCGTCGCTGCCGTCGACGAGGCCCGCGCCGCGCTCCTGTCCGACGTGCCAGCCGGTGACGTCGGAGAACATCTCGGCCATGTGGTCGAGAAGGGTGCTGGCCCGGGCGTCGTGACCCACCTGTTCGCCTGCACCCGCAAGGGCTACGTCGGGTGGCACTGGTCGGTCACGCTCGTCACCGTGCCCTCGCTCGACGGCCCCGGATTCGGTGTCGATGCTCCGGTGACCGTCAACGAGGTCGTCCTCGTTCCGGGTGACGCCGCGATCGTCGCGCCGGCCTGGGTGCCCTACCGCGAACGGATCAAGCCCGGCGACCTCTCGCCCGGTGATCTGCTCCCGGTCGAGGACGACGACGCGCGACTGGTCCCGACGTACGCCTTCGGCGACGACCCGCTCGACGCCGACGAGAAGGCTCAGGTGCGTGAGGTCGCCAAGGACCTCGGCCTCGGCCGCGTCCGGACCCTGTCCACCTCCGGCTTCGACGCCGCCGCGGAGCGGTGGTACGCCGGTGACGGCGGTCCCGAGGCGCCGCTCGCGCAGGCCGCCCCCGACCAGTGCCACAGCTGTGGCTTCCTGGTCCGGCTGACCGGCCACCTGGCCTCGAGCTTCGGTGTCTGTGCCAACGGTGACGCCAACGACGACGGCAAGGTGGTCAGCCTCAACCACGGGTGCGGTGCGCACTCGGAGGTGCGGCTGGCGAAGAAGCACGAGCCGCAGCCGCTGCCGGACCCGGTCTTCGACACGATCAGCGACGACGCCGAGGCCTTCTAGCTCTAGGCGAGACCCTCGGCGCGCAGCCGGCGGGCCTTGCGGCGCCGGGTCAGCTCGATGCCGATCGCGCCGATGCCGAAGGCCGCTAGGCAGGTCCAGATCCACCAGGTCCAGCCGCGGTCGTTGAGCAGGCCCCAGAAAGGGAGCAGGGCGACGAACCCGACGAGCCAGCCGAGGGTGGCGAGCTCGAAGGCGCGGATGCCGTCCTGGTCGACGAGCTCGATCTTCGGCTCGGGCGCTGCCTGGACCGGCTCCTCGACAGGCGGCTCGTCGTAGCCGTAGGCCCGCGGGTAGCCGCCGTCCTCGGTGTAGTAGTCGCCGTCGTACCCCTCGTACTGCTGCTCCGGGTAGGTGCCGGAATAGTCGTCGTCGCGGTACTGGTCGCTCATGGGTCCAACCTTAGTGGCCCTTGGGTGGGCGATACTCTGGGGCAGTCGAGCACTTCTCGGCATGGCCCCGACGACCTGGGAGGTCCCTGATGGCTTCGCTTCGCTGCCCCTGTGGCACCAACTTCCGCACGGAGACCGACGACGAGCTGGTCGAGAAGGTGCAGGAGCACCTCGCGGAGGCTCACCCCGGCCGCACGTACAGCCGCGACGACATCCTGATGCTCGCCGCGATGTCCTGACTCTGTGACGGCGTCCACACCAGGGCGCCGTCTCTGGCCGGAATAGTTAGCGCCGGTAAGCAGTTATGCTTACCGACATGCCTACCGCACAGCCCGCTTCCGCGCCCGACGCGTCCTCCGACATCCCCGAGGTCGCTTCGGTGCTGCGCACCTCTGTCATGCGGATGCGCCGCCGCCTGGCCAACGAGCGCCACCCCGACAACGACCTTTCGCTGGGGTCGATGGCGGTGCTCGGGGCGTTGTACGCCAACGACGAGATGACCCTCGGCGCCCTGGCCGGGCGCGAGCGCGTCCAGCCGCCGAGCATGACCAGGATGGTCAACTTCCTCGAGGAGGGCGGCTACGTCGTCCGCCGCCAGGGTGAGACCGACCGCCGACAGGTGCTGGTCTCGATCACCGACAAGGGCCGCCGGACCGTACGCAAGGACCGGCTCAGCCGGGACGCCTGGCTCGCCCAGCAGCTCGTCGACCTCGATGCCGACGAGCTCGCCGCCATCCGCACAGCCGCTTCGATCATGGAGAGAATAGCCACCAGTTGAGTCCCACGTTCCGTTCCCTGCGCAGCCACAACTACCGCCTCTACCTAGCCGGCAGTGTCGTCTCCAACGTCGGCACCTGGATGCAACGCATCGCCCAGGACTGGTTGGTCCTGAGCCTCGGCGGCGGGGGAGCGGCACTCGGTATCACCACCGGCCTGCAGTTCCTGCCCATCCTCCTGCTCAGCCCCTACGCCGGGGTCATCGCCGACCGCTTCCCGAAGCGTCGCCTGCTGCAGGCGGCCCAGGGCTGGATGGCCCTGATGTCGTTGCTGCTCGGTGTGCTGGCGGTGAGCGGCCACGCCGAGGTGTGGATGGTCTACGTGATCGCGTTCCTCTTCGGCACCGGTGCCGCCTTCGACGGCCCCGGCCGGCAGTCGTTCGTCTCGGAGATGGTCCACCCCGACGACCTCACCAACGCCGTCGGTCTCAACTCGGCCTCGTTCAACCTCGCCCGTCTGATCGGGCCGGCGCTGGCCGGGCTCCTCATCGGCTGGCTGGGGAGCGGCCCCGAGGCGACCGGCTGGGTCATCCTCGTCAACGCCGTCTCCTACCTCGCCGTGATCGGCCAGCTCCAGCGGATGAACACCGCCGAGCTGCACTCGCCCGACCCTGTCGCCCGGCGGCGCGGGATGCTGCGCGAGGGCATCGCCTACATCCGTACGCAGCCCAAGATGCTGATGGTCCTGGTGATCATCTTCTTCGTCGGCACCTTCGGGGCGAACTTCCCGATCACCTCGGCACTGATGGCGACCGAAGAGTTCGGCAAGGGCGCCAGCGAGTACGGCCTGCTCGGCACCGTCTTGGCCATCGGCTCGCTCTCCGGCGCCCTGCTCGGCGCGCGCCGCACCCGGATCCCGCTCAAGCTGATCGTGCTGGCCGCGACCGGGTTCGGCCTCACCGTCATGGTGTCCGGGCTGATGCCGACGTACGCGCTCTTCGCCCTGATCTCGCCCGTGCTCGGCTTCTTCACGATCACGACCCTCAACGCCTGCAACGCGACCATGCAGACCGAGGCGGCCCCGGAGTTCCGCGGCCGGGTGATGGCGATCTACATGACCGTCCTGATGGGTGGCACCCCGCTGGGTGCCCCGCTCATCGGCTTCGTCGGCGAGCACTTCGGTGCCCGCACGACCCTGTACGCCAGTGGCGCTCTGGTGCTGTTGGGTACGCTTGCGGGGGTGCTGCTCCTCGCCGCACTCAGAGGTGGTATCCGGGCCGTTTTGACCCCCTCTCAAGCCGCCGGGTAGCCTCTGAAGCGTGTCTGGGACAACCAGGCCGTCGCGCGTGCCCGGAACAAGCTCGAGAAATGGGTCTCGGACCCGGGTTCGGCGCCCTCAAGTGGGGATTCGGTTCGAAAGATCCGTCTTCGTGCTGTTGAGGTAAGGGCGACACGCCCGACCTCGGGGGCGAGGCGGGACCAGTTGGTATCGCACCACCTGGATGCACAACATTTGATCCTTCGCGGCAGAGCGCCGCGTAGTGAGAGCAGAAAAGAAGGGGAACCACCGAGGTGCCCACAATCAACCAGCTGGTCCGCAAGGGCCGCGAGGACAAGGCGACGAAGTCGAAGACGCCTGCCCTCAAGGGATCGCCGCAGCGCCGTGGCGTCTGCACGCGCGTCTACACCACCACCCCGAAGAAGCCGAACTCCGCCCTCCGGAAGGTCGCCCGTGTGCGCCTCTCCTCCGGCGTCGAGGTCACCGCTTACATCCCGGGTGTGGGTCACAACCTTCAGGAGCACTCCATCGTGCTCGTCCGCGGCGGTCGTGTGAAGGACCTCCCCGGCGTGCGTTACAAGATCATCCGCGGCACGCTCGACACCCAGGGTGTCAAGAACCGCAAGCAGGCCCGTTCGCGCTACGGCGCGAAGAAGGAGAAGTGACATGCCTCGTAAGGGTCCCGCTCCCAAGCGTCCGCTCGTCGTCGACCCCGTCTACGGCTCGCAGCTCGTAACCCAGCTCGTCAGCAAGGTCCTCCAGGACGGCAAGAAGCAGGTTGCGCAGCGCATCGTCTACACCGCCCTCGAGGGCTGCCGCGAGAAGACCGGCACCGACCCCGTGGTCACGCTCAAGCGTGCGATGGACAACGTGAAGCCGGCCATCGAGGTCAAGTCCCGCCGTGTCGGTGGCGCTACCTACCAGGTCCCGATCGAGGTCAAGGGCACGCGTGGCACCACGCTCGCGCTGCGCTGGCTCGTCGGTTACGCCCAGGACCGTCGTGAGAAGACGATGGCCGAGCGCCTCATGAACGAGATCCTCGACGCGAGCAACGGCCTTGGTGCCGCTGTGAAGAAGCGCGAGGACACTCACAAGATGGCCGAGTCCAACAAGGCCTTCGCGCACTACCGCTGGTGACGTAAGGCGGGGTGCCTGCCGCACAATGTGGGCACCCCGCCCATCCAGACCGAAGACAATCTCTTTAAGGAACGCTGAAGACAGTGGCCGTCGACATCACCACGGACCTCAATGTGGTCCGCAACATCGGCATCATGGCGCACATCGATGCCGGTAAGACCACCACCACCGAGCGCATCCTGTTCTACACCGGTATCTCGTACAAGATCGGTGAGGTCCACGACGGCGCTGCCACGATGGACTGGATGGAGCAGGAGCAGGAGCGCGGCATCACGATCACGTCCGCCGCGACGACCTGCTGGTGGAAGGACCACCAGATCAACATCATCGACACCCCCGGGCACGTCGACTTCACCGTTGAGGTCGAGCGCTCGCTGCGCGTCCTCGACGGCGCCGTCGCCGTCTTCGACGGTGTTGCCGGTGTCGAGCCGCAGTCGCAGACCGTGTGGCGTCAGGCGAACAAGTACGCCGTCCCGCGGATGTGCTTCGTCAACAAGCTCGACCGCACCGGTGCCGACTTCTACATGGTCGTCGACTCGATCGTCGACAAGCTGCACGCCACCCCGCTGGTGCTGCAGCTGCCGATCGGCGCCGAGGCCGACTTCATCGGCGTCGTCGACCTGGTCGAGATGCACGCCAAGGTCTGGCGCGGCGAGACCGCGATGGGCGAGGACTACGTGATCGAGGAGATCCCGGCCGACCTCGCCGACAAGGCCGCGGAGTACCGCGAGAAGCTGGTCGAGACCCTCGCCGAGGCCGACGACGACATCATGGAGGTCTACCTCGAGGAGGGCGACGTCTTCGACGTCCCCACCCTGAAGGCCGCCATCCGTCGCGCGACCCTGGCTGACAAGCTCAACCCGATCCTCACCGGCACCGCGTTCAAGAACAAGGGCGTGCAGCCCCTGCTCGACGCGGTCGTCGACTACCTGCCCTCGCCGCTCGACGTCGAGTCGATCATCGGCCACGACGTCAAGGACGAGTCGCTCGAGGTCACCCGGAAGCCCTCCGAGGACGAGCCGTTCTCCGGTCTGGTCTTCAAGATCGCCTCCGACCCGCACCTGGGCAAGCTGTTCTACCTGCGTGTCTACTCCGGCAAGGTCGAGGCGGGTGCGACAGTCGTCAACCCGATCAACGGCCGCAAGGAGCGGATCGGGAAGATCTACCAGATGCACTCCAACAAGCGCGAGGAGATCGCGTCGGTGGGTGCCGGCCAGATCGTCGCGGTCATGGGTCTGAAGGAGTCGAAGACCGGTCACACGCTGTGTGACCCGACCCACCCGGTCGTTCTCGAGTCGATGTCGTTCCCGGCTCCGGTGATCGAGGTCGCCATCGAGCCGAAGACCAAGAGCGACCAGCAGAAGCTCGGCACCGCGATCCAGCGTCTCACCGAAGAGGACCCGACCTTCACGGTCAAGTCCGACGAGCAGACCGGCCAGACGATCATCGCCGGTATGGGCGAGCTCCACCTGGAGGTCTTCGTCGACCGGATGAAGCGCGAGTTCAAGGTCGAGGCGACCGTCGGCAAGCCGCAGGTCGCCTACCGCGAGACGCTCCGCAAGAAGGTCCAGAACCACAGCTACACCCACAAGAAGCAGACCGGTGGTTCGGGTCAGTTCGCGAAGGTCGTCATCTCCGTCGAGCCCAACGTCGACGAAGAGACCGGTCTGGGTGCGGGCTACGAGTTCGCCAACAACGTCACCGGTGGTCGCGTGCCGAAGGAGTACATCCCTTCGGTCGACCAGGGTGCTCAGGACGCCATGGAGTTCGGCATCCTCGCCGGCTTCCCCATGGTCGATGTGAAGGTCTCGCTCGAGGACGGCGCCTACCACGACGTCGACTCCTCCGAGCTCGCCTTCAAGATCGCCGGCAACCAGGCCTTCAAGGAGGCCGCCCGCATGGCGAAGGCCGTTCTGCTGGAGCCGATGTTCGCCGTCGAGGTCACCACCCCGGACACGTTCCTGGGCACCGTGATCGGCGACATCAACTCCCGTCGCGGCCAGGTGTCTTCGCAGGAGGAGCGTCACGGCGACATGGTCGTCCAGGCGCTCGTCCCGCTGTCCGAGATGTTCGGGTACGTCGGTGACCTCCGGTCCAAGACCAGTGGTCAGGCGTCGTACTCGATGGAGTTCGACTCGTACGCCGAGGTTCCCACGAACGTCGCCGACGAGATCATCAAGAAGGCCCGTGGCGAGTGACCTTCGGGTCGCCCGTCCAGGGACTTCGGCAGCAACACCTTTCAGTACGAGTCAGTAAGAAAATCACACCAGGAGGAGCCCACAGTGGCTAAGGCGAAGTTCGAGCGGAACAAGCCGCACGTCAACATCGGCACCATCGGTCACATCGACCACGGTAAGACCACCCTTACCGCGGCGATCTCGAAGGTGCTGCACGCGAAGTACCCGGACCTGAACCCGGAGTTCGCGTTCGAGGACATCGACAAGGCCCCCGAGGAGCGCCAGCGCGGGATCACGATCTCGATCGCGCACATCGAGTACCAGACCGAGTCGCGTCACTACGCTCACGTCGACTGCCCGGGTCACGCGGACTACATCAAGAACATGATCACCGGTGCCGCGCAGATGGACGGCGCGATCCTCGTGGTTGCCGCCACCGACGGCCCGATGCCGCAGACCAAGGAGCACGTGCTCCTGGCCCGCCAGGTCGGCGTGCCGTCGATCGTCGTCGCGCTCAACAAGTGCGACATGGTCGACGACGAGGAGCTCATCGAGCTCGTTGAGATGGAGGTGCGCGAGCTCCTCAGCGAGTACGAGTTCCCGGGTGACGACCTCCCGGTCGTGCGCGTTGCCGCCTACCCCGCCCTGCAGGGCGAGGAGAAGTGGATGAACTCGGTTGCCGAGCTCATGCAGGCCGTCGACGACTACATCCCGACCCCGGCTCGTGAGACCGACAAGCCGTTCCTGATGCCCGTTGAGGACGTCTTCACGATCACCGGTCGTGGCACCGTCATCACCGGTCGTATCGAGCGCGGCATCGTCAAGGTCGGTGAGGAGGTCGAGATCGTCGGCATCCGCGAGACCTCGCAGAAGTCGACCGTCACCGGCGTCGAGATGTTCCGCAAGCTGCTCGACGAGGGCCAGGCCGGCGAGAACGTCGGGCTGCTGCTCCGCGGCACCAAGCGCGAGGACGTCGAGCGCGGCATGGTTGTCATCAAGCCGGGCACCACGACCCCCCACACCAACTTCGAGGGCTCTGTCTACATCCTCTCGAAGGAGGAGGGTGGCCGTCACACCCCGTTCTTCAACAACTACCGTCCGCAGTTCTACTTCCGGACCACGGACGTGACCGGCGTTGTGACCCTCCCCGAGGGCACCGAGATGGTCATGCCGGGTGACAACACCGAGATGTCGGTCGAGCTCATCCAGCCCATCGCGATGGACGAGGGTCTGAAGTTCGCTATCCGTGAGGGCGGTCGCACCGTCGGCGCGGGTCGGGTTACGAAGATCATCAAGTGATCGTCTGATCCAACGTGGAAGGTCCCCGGAGCCGCAAGGCGAAGGGGGCCTTTCGCGTTGGACTAGATGCTCCTTGCTGCTTAGGAAAGCGCTGACTCGGCGCAAACGGACCGGAGCGAAGCGAGGACCGGATTGCGCCGCGTCGGCGCGCCACGAGACCAAGGCAAGAAGAGATGACAGAGCCAAACCACCCACTCCACCCCGCGCGGCCTCACCAGAAGCTGCTGGATGACGGCCGCACGGTAAGAGAGGTCCTCACCTACACCCGACGCGGCAGCCGCCTGGACCCCAAGCAGCAGCGCGCCTGGGACGCGTACGCCGAGGAGTGGGTCATCCCCGACGAGGCGGTCGACGAGCCCGGTTTCTCGCTGGAGAGCTGGTTCGGCCGCAAGGCACCCCTGATCGTCGACATCGGCGGCGGCGTGGGAGAGGCGACCGCGGTGCTGGCGGCCAACCGTCCCGAGGCCAACATCCTGGCGCTGGAGGTGTGGCGCCCGGGGGTCGCGGAGAGCCTCGCCCGGGTGGGCGCAGCAGGCGCGACGAATGTGCGGTTCTGCAGCGTCGACGCACTCTGGACGCTCGAGAACCTCGTCGAGCCCGAGTCGGTCAGCGAGGTCTGGACGTTCTTTCCTGACCCGTGGCACAAGACCCGCCACCACAAGCGGCGCCTGGTGACTCCCGCCAACGCGCGGATGATCGCGGAACGGCTCGCGCCCGGCGGGATGTGGCGGCTGGCGACCGACTGGGTCGAGTACGCCGAGCAGATGGTCGAGGTCCTCGACGCCGAGCCGCTGCTGAGCGGTGGAGTGGTGGACCGCTGGGACGAGCGCCCGGTGACCAAGTTCGAGCGCAAGGGACTGGCCAAGGATCGGGTCATCACTGACCTGCTCTACCGGCGTTGACCCGAACTACCCGTGTCGTGACTGATCTGTAGGCGCAGAACCGCCAAGATCAGCGGCATGAAGTTGTACGCCGACAGGCCCACGCGCCTCGCCGCCCAACTGTTCGCCGACCTGATGACGGTGGCGTGGATCGTCGGATGGGTCCTCCTCGGCAGGTTCGTCCACGAGATGGTCTCGGCGCTCGCCGTACCCGGCGAGAAGATGGACGACGCCGGCACCTCGCTCTCCGCGAAGATGCTCGAGGCCGCCGGGAAGGTCGATGACCTGCCGCTGGTCAACGACGGCATCGCGGTCCCGTTCGAGGGTGCCGCGAAGGCCGCCGACCAGCTCCGTGCGGCGGGGGAGGCGCAGGTCGAGGCCGTCTCCAGCATCGCGCTCGGGCTGGCGATCGCGGTCGTGGTCGTCCCGGTGCTGATGTGGCTGATGGTCTACGTGCCTCTGCGGTGGCGGTTCATCCGCAACGCGACCTCGACCCAGCGGTTCCTCGAGGCGGGCACGGCCGCCGATCTCGTGGCGCTGCGCGCGATGTCGACCCAGCCGCTGCACAAGCTCGTGAAGATCAGCGACGACCCGGTCAGGGCGTGGCGCGAAGGCGACGTCGACGTGGTCACGAAGCTGGCTGCGCTGGAGCTGAAGTCAGTCGGGCTGAGCGCCAAGCGCCTTGCGCGCCCTAGCGTGAAGTGAGCCTCGCCCGGAGCTCCGCGTCGCGAGCGAGCCGGGCCGCGTCCCGATCGCGGCGGGTGGCGAGCACCGCAGCCAGGTAGGCCTCGGGCGGAGTGCCCGGAGGTGGGCCAGGGGCGACGTACGTCTGCATGTGGGTCGCCAGGCGCTCGGCGAGAGCGTGGCGGCGGACCGGGTCGGTGTAGGTGCCGACCTCGCCGGAGAGGAACCGTCGCACCGCCAGGGACAGGCCGACCGGGATGGTGGCGACGTCCGCGCGGGAGGCCCAGGCGGCGAGCCCAGGGGGCATCTGGATCGGCGTCGGGGGACGGAGCGGCACCCGTACGCGGATGACGTACGTCCCGGCCGCGATGTCGCCGAGCCGTTTGCCGCGTGGGTGGATCATCGCGGACAGGAAGGCGACGGCGCCGCTGGTGGCGTAGATCTCGACGACGCCGATCAGGGCGCGTACGAACGCGTGGTGGAAGCTGATCGCCCCACCATCGTCACGCACCGTACGCAGGCCCAGCGCGAGCTTGCCGAGCGACCGGCCGCGGGTGAGTGTCTCGATGGCCGTCGGGAAGACCACCAGGACCGAGGCGGTGGCCGCGATGTAGGCGGCCCACGCCAGAGCCTCGTCGGTCGCGGGAGCGGCGGTCAGGAAGACGAACAGCGTCACGATCAGCAGTGTCATCACCACGATCACGTCGATGAGGCCCGACAGCAGCCGCATACCCAGCCCGGCGGCCGGCAGGTCGAGGGCGACTGCGTCGCCGGTGACCAGGTCGTCCTCGGTGAGCAGTGCGCGTTCCTGGGGCCGTTCCTGGGGGCCTCGCTCGGGCGATTGCGGCGCGGAGGTCATGGCGGTCAGCGTACGCTGCGGGCGTGGATCTCGACGCGTATCTGGCCGCTACCGCCGCCGACCGGACCAGGCTCGAGCAGCTGCTGGCCGAGCGTCGGCTGAGCGGTGCCCAGGCCGACGAGCTGGTCGAGCTCTACCAGCGGGTGAGCACCCAGCTCTCGGTCGTACGCAGCAACGCACCTGACCCGACGGTCGTCCAGCATCTCTCGGTGCTGCTGGCCGCTGCCCGCAACCGCACCACCGGCACCCGGACGAGCACCTGGTCCGGTTTCCTGCGGTTCTTCACGCATCGGTTCCCGGCCGCGCTCTACCGGCTGCGCTGGTGGTGGCTGGGGATGATGGTCGCCAACGTCGTGGTCACCGCGGTGATGATCTGGTGGCTGCTGCGCCACCCGGAGGTCGAGCAGTCGTTGCTCGGGCCGGAGCAGGTCAAACAGCTGGTCGAGCACGACATCGAGGGCTACTACAGCGAGCACGCGGCCTCGTCGTTCGCCACCCAGGTCTGGGTCAACAACGTCTGGGTCTCGTTCATCTGCATCGCCCTGGGTGTGCTCGGGCTGCCGGTGATCTACTCGATGTTCCAGAACATCTCGAACCTGGCGATCCTCGGCACCCTGATGCACCGCCACGACCGCGGCGGCCTCTTCTGGGGCCTGATCCTTCCCCACGGTCTCTTGGAGCTGACCGCCGTCTTCGTCGCCGGCGCCGTCGGATTGCGGATCTTCTGGTCATGGATCGACCCCGGCTCGCTGACCCGAGGGCAATCGATGGCGCGAGAGGGCCGCACCGCCGCCGGCATCGCCCTCGGCCTCATCGTCGTACTCCTGATCTCCGGCATCATCGAAGCCTTCGTCACCCCCTCACCTCTCCCCACCTGGGCCCGCGTCGGCATCGGCATCCTCGCCGAGCTCGCTTTCTTCGCGTACGTCTTCATCGTCGGCCGCGCCGCCGCCTCCCGCGGCGAGACCGGCGACATCGACGACCGCCTGCTCGAGGACCGCGTCGCCACCCAGTCCTGAATGTTCCCAGTCGGGAACATTTGAGCGTACGCTGGGGACATGGCAACAATGTCCCCAGGCGAGATCGGCGAGCTCGTGCGCAGCGTGCGCAAGACGCTTGGCCTGACTCAGGCCGAGCTCGCCGAGCTTGCGGGGGTCGGCCGCCGATTCGTCATCGAGCTCGAGGCCGGCCACGGCCGCGCCGAGCTCCGCAAGGTCGCCGACGTGATGCGAGCCGTTGGACTCGAGGTCTCCGACGAGCCCGATCCGATCGAGATGGTGCGTACGCCGAGCGGGCTCGTCTCGTTCCGCACCGTGATGAGCCGGATCGGCCGACCGCTGTCTGTGCCGAATCGCCTGTGGCGGCTCGACCCGGAACGGGCCACCGCGACCGTCACCTTGCCGCACAGCGTTCATTGGTCGGGCGGCGGTGGCACCTTCGACCTTGCCGACTGGAACGACCGAGCACTCGCGTACCGCACGCTCATGCTGGAGGCGACCCCATCGGTCCTGGTCGACTATGTCGACGGCCGCCAGCTCGTCGACATGTGGGACGACATGTTCGTGCCGCCCGAGATCCGTCAGGCGTGGCAGAGCGCCGTGTCGGACTTCCGAGAGGCCGCCTAGCGATGAGCCAGACGGATCTCATCACGGCCTTCCAGGAAGAAGTTGCCCGCACATTCTTCGATCTCCCGGAGTCTGAAGGGTTTCTCCTCGCAGGTGGTGCCGCGCTGATCGCGTTAGGTGCGGTCGAGCGGGTCACTGACGACCTCGACTTCTTCGCTGCACGTGGAGAAGGAGACGTGCCTGCCGCGAAAGCCGCATTCGTCGCGAGATGTCGCGATCGTGGTTGGCAGACGGCGATCGTCTGGGAGGCCGACGAGTTCGTACGCCTCTCTGTCATCGGCGCCGACGACAAGATCGAGGTCGACCTCGGCATCGATGCCAGCCTCATCCTGCCGCCGACGGTCACGTTCCTCGGACCAACGATCGGTTTGGAGGAGAATGCCGGGCGCAAGACACTGGCTCTCTTCGGCCGTGCAGCCCCACGGGACTTCGTCGATGTGTTCAACCTCGCCCAACGGTTCGGCAAACCGAAACTGCTGAAGCTGGCGGCTGAGCGGGACCTAGGGTTCGACCGGAGAGTGTTCGGTCAGATGGCGCGCATGGTGAATCAGATCAACGCTCGACAGTTCCCCCTCGATGAAGATTCCGTGCCCGACCTGGTGGCGTTCTTCAACGGTTGGTCTGAAGAGCTTCGAGTTGAATGAGGGATCCAGTGGCATGGTGGCGGAGATCCAGAGCGGCCAGACCCAAGGCGTACGCGGTGGAGTTTCCGCACGTTGCGACCGAGGACGAGCAGCGGGATCAGGTTCGAGCGCTGTTGAGGCTGCTTCGGCCCCATGGATCTGAGTTCCAGACCGACATGCCGGCCTTCGCGGAGGCGCCGCCTGCGGTCGTTGATGCCCGAGCCTTCCTGCGATCGCTCAAGGGAACGAAAGCGGAGTCCGAGAACTATGCGATGACGAGCCTTGTGGACTCGGCCGATGACCGACTCTGGGAAAGCTTCGTCCAGGTCGCGCCGTATGCTTTTTCGGCTGAGTTCTGGCAGGCGGGTCGATATCTTGTCTCCGTCGCGGACGAAAGCCAGAGTGTCGTTGTCTACCTTGTCCCCGACTCCGACATCCACTCAGCGGTTGCCGACCAGTTCGATCTTCGCCTGCTCGACTGACATGCCGGCACGCGCTAGCGTTGGGCCACGACGGGACGCAGCTAGGGTTCCGGTGCCATGGGCATGCCTGGTCCGAGCGCTGCGACCCTTCGCCGCCATCGGTGAAGGGCATCTGACGGGACAAAAGCCTGGTTGAGTGAAGTCGCTACCTGATCACGTCCAGGAGCGCTCATGTCCAAGACCAATTATGACGGTCCCATCCACCGCGACTACGCCCGTGGTCGAGCACTGAAGGCGGAGCAGTACGCCGCTTGGGCAGATGCCTTCGCCCAGCGATTGCCACGGCGCAGACCGCTCGTCGGTCTCGATCTCGGATCGGGCACCGGGCGCTTTTCGCCGATGCTCGCCGATACGTTCGGGCCCGTTGTCGGGGTCGAACCCTCAACAGGGATGCGCGAGACGGCCAAGCGGTCGTCGGCGCACGAGGACGTCCGCTATCTGCCCGGCAGCGCTGAGGAGATCCCGCTCGAGGACGAGTCGGTCGACTACTGCCTGATGTTTCTTGCCTGGCATCACGTCACGGACCGTTCCCGCGGTGCCGAGGAGATCGCGCGCGTGCTCCGGCCGGGTGGCGTACTCCTGTGCCGTGCGCAGTTCAGTGACCTGATGCCCGACCTCTGGTGGCTGCGTCACTTCCCGCACGGTGCCAAGGTGGATGCGGCGATGTATCGCCCGCTCGCCGAGGAGATCGAGATCTTCTCGGCCGCTGGGCTGGCGCCGTCGCCCGGGCTCGTACGGGTGGAGATGCCGTCCGCGGAGACCAAGGGCGAGGTGTTCGAACGGCTCCGGCTGCGTACGCTGTCGACTCTCGTGCGAATGCCCGATGAGGACTTTCGTACCGGCGTCGCGGCGCTCGAGGCCGAGGTGCGGCAGGACCCCGGCGCGCTCGTGCCGCAAGAGTCGACCACGATGCTGGTGATGTCGAAGCCCGACGCGTGCGAGGCTTGATCGACCTCAGAGCTGGCCGGTGGCCTTGAGCTGCAGGTAGTGGTCGGCTAGAGCGGGCGGGAGGGACTCGGCGTCGGCGTCGACGATGTCGACGCCGAGGGTGCGGAGCATGGCGGCGGTGTGGTCGCGGCGGCGGAGGGTCTGTTCGGCGGCGGCTGCGGCGTAGACGTCCTCGAGAATGTCGCGGGAGGCGGCGGTGGCCTCGAGCTCGGGGTCGCGGACGGAGGCGATGACGACGCGGTGGTGCTGGGTCAGAACCGGGAGGACGGGGAGGAGCGACTCCTCGATCGCATGCGGGTCGAGGGGAGTCAGCAGGACGACGAGCGCGCGGTGGCGGCCGAGGCCGGCGACCGCGCCGGCGAGGTTGGACCAGTCGGCCTCGGCGATGACCGGCTCGAGGTCGGCCATCGTCTCCTGCAGCCGCTGGGTGACGTCGCGCTGGCCGGCGAGCCGGACCCGGGAGCGTACGCGCAGGTCGCCGGCGATGAAGTCGATCCGGTCGCCGGCCCGGGAGGCGATGGCGGCGAGCAGGAGCCCGGCGTCCATCGCGGAATCGAGCCGCGGCACCCCGCCGCCGGCGCCCTCGATCCGGCCCGCCGAGGTGCGGGAGGTGTCGAGCACCAGCACCACGCGACGGTCCCGCTCGGGCTGCCAGGTGCGGACCACGACGGTGCGGGAGCGGGCGGTGGTGCGCCAGTCGATGGAGCGCACGTCGTCTCCGCGGACGTACTCCCGCAGCGAGTCGAACTCCGTCCCCTGCCCGCGCACCCGGACCGCGGCCCGGCCGTCGAGCTCGCGCAGACGCTGAAGCCGCGAGGGCAGGTGCTTGCGCGACTCAAAGGCGGGCAGCACCCGCACCGATCCCTCCACCGGGATCGTGCGCTGCCGGGCGCCCAGACCCAGGGGCCCGTACGTCCTCACCGTCACGCCCAACGCGCGCAGATCTCCGCGGCGCCTCGGCTGCAGCGGCGTACGAAGCCTGGTGCTGTCGCCGCGCCCGAGCCGGATCCGATGCCGGTTGTGACCAGCGCCGGCGGTCGGCTGCCAGGCGTCGCGCACCAGCGCCCGGAAGCCGCGGGCGGGGGAGCGGACCACCAGCTCCGACGTCGTCGACTCGCCCAGCCTGATCCCGCCGAGCGGGACCCTGCTGATCTCCAGGGTCGCCGGCTTCGGTGCCAGGAGTACGTCGAGGAGCGCCAGCACCACCACGAGCAGGATCCACACCGCCGCCGTCCCGGCAGTCGGCCGCAGCACGACCGGGACGATGCCGGCGAGCATCAGCAGCGGGACCCGCCAGGTGATGGTCATCGGGGGACGGGGACGGCGCCGATGGCGGAGGAGAGGACCTGGGAAACCTGGACACCCTCGAGCTCGGCCTCGGGGCGCAGGGCCAGGCGGTGGGCGAGGGTGGCGTGGGCGAGCGACTTCACGTCGTCGGGGGTCACGAAGTCGCGGCCGGCGAGCCAGGCCCAGGCGCGCGCGGAGCGGAGGAGCGCGGTGGCGCCTCGCGGGGACACCCCGGCCGACAGCGACGGGGACTCGCGAGTCGCCCGGGCGATGTCGACGATGTAGCCGGTGACCTCGGGGGAGACCTGGACCGTCGAGACGTGCTGTCGGGCGGCCTCGATGTCGGCGCCCGAGGCGACCGCGGTGACCCCGGCACCGGCGACGTCGCGCGGGTCGAAGCCGGAGGCGTGCCGGTTGAGGATCTGCACCTCGTCGGAGCGCGAAGGCACCGGGAGGACGACCTTCAGCAGGAACCGGTCCAGCTGGGCCTCGGGGAGCGGGTAGACGCCCTCGTACTCGATCGGGTTCTGGGTCGCGGCCACGAGGAACGGGCGCGGCAGCGGGCGGGTGACCCCGTCGACCGAGACCTGGCCCTCCTCCATCGCCTCGAGCAGCGCCGACTGTGTCTTCGGCGGGGTGCGGTTGATCTCGTCGGCGAGGAGCAGGTTGGTGAAGACCGGCCCCTCCCGAAAGGTGAGCTCGCCGTGGGAGGACTCGACCACCATCGACCCGGTGATGTCACCGGGCATCAGGTCGGGGGTGAACTGCACCCTGCGGGTCTCCACGGAGAGGGCCGCCGACAGGGACCGGACCAGCAAGGTCTTGGCGGTGCCGGGTACGCCCTCCATGAGCACGTGGCCGCCGCACACCAGCGCGACCAGCAGCCCGGAGACCGCGGCGTCCTGCCCGACGACTGCCTTGGCGACCTCGGCCCGGACCGCGGTGAGCCGCTCCCGCGCGCCGTCGGGCGACACGTTGGCGATGGTCTCGGATTGGGTCATGGGTGTCGTACCTCTTCCTCAAGGGCCGCCAGCGCGTTGGCCAGCGTGATCAGGTCTTGGTCGTTCTGGATCGGGGCATCGGTGAGCAGCGCGGAGACCTCGAGATCGGGCCGTCCGGTGCGCTGGACGACAGCGCGTACGACGGCCTCCGGGGTGGCATCGCGCCCCAGCCGCAGTCGCTGGGCGAGGCGGGTGCGGGCGGCCTGCCGCAGCGTCGTCGCGGCATGGGTGCGGTCGCCGGAACGGCGGTAGAGCCGGCCCAGGCTGCGCGTCGTCTCCCCGGCGCGGACATGGACCGGCAGCGGCTCGACCGCCAGCGGACCCAGCCGCCGCCCGCGGGCGATGGCGAAGGCGACGACCGCCAGCAGCAGGAGCCACAGAGCCGGGTTGATCCAGCGCGGCAGCAACGAGCTGGGGGAGTGGGCCTCGTCGGGCGCGAGGTCGTCGAGAGAGGGGACGTACCAGACCAGGTGGTCGTTCTCGCCCAGCAGCCGCAGCGCCACCGCCGCGTTGTCCGCCCGCAGGATCTGGTCGTTGGTCAGCACCTGCGGTGCACCCCAGACGGTGAGGCCCTCCGCAGGCGCCAGCACCGCGCCGCCCTCGTGCGGGAAGCAGGAGCCGGCGTCGTACGCAGTGACCGCGTCGGCCTGGATGCTGAGCCCTTCCCAGCGCCGGTCATCGCAGCCCGCCTCGACCTTCTCCGGCGTCTGGGCGACGGCGTAGGGGATGCCGAGCATCGCCGACACGTAAGGCGCGGGCTCGGCCAGGATCAAGTCGTCGGCCTCGTCGGTGCGGTCACGCAGCCGGAAGGCGGTGTCCTCGCCGAGCGCGTCGGTGCCGGTCACGAAGACCGTCGTGTCCCGCCCGATCTCGGTGCTCTCCAGGCGCTTCGAGGAGCGGACGATCTCGACCTCGACGCCATGGTCCTCGAGCACCTGGACCAGCGCCCGGGCGCCGTCGGGGTCGGGGCTCTCCGGGTCGTAGGCGGCATAGGACTCCCCGCCCTTCGGCGTTGCGATGTACGCCAGCACGACCGCGATGACGAAGGCCAGCGCGACGTACAGAATCGGCCTGTTCCGTCGGAACCAACCATCGGACGACCGTGTTGGTTTCGACACGCCTTCGCCTAGCGGCTCCGGCGGCTCAACCAGCGTCTCGGAGCTCATCGCGCCACCGCCAGCTCCTGCTCGAGAGCGAGTACGCCCTCGGCCTGTTCACGCGTCGCGGGATGGTCGCCGTAGAGCACCTCGTTGAACAGCTCCGCGGCCTGCCCGGCCCGGCCCTCGAGCGACATCTCCCGCTCCAGGCTCGCCGCGACCTCAGCTGCGGTCAGCCCGGGGTCGTCCGTGAGCCGGCCGCGCTCGACCTGTCGTCTGGCCAGGGCCCGGAACCCGTCGATCACCGCGGCGCCGTGATCCCCCGAGGCGTACGCAGCCTCGGCCCGCGCCCGGAGCGCGGCCGCGGAGAGCGACTCGTCGGTGAGGACGTCGCCGTTGCGGTCGCGGGCGACCCGGGGACTGCGCCGGGCCCGCGAGACCAGCAGGCCGAGCCCGACCAGGATCGCCGCGAACACGACCATCGCGGCGACGGTCTGCGCCCAGGGCACCTCGCCGGCCGACGGGAGGCCGTCGGACAGGGTGCGCTCGATCCAGCGCAGGATCCGTTCGATGAGGTCGAGGTCGTGGTACTCCGGCCCGGCCAGCTCGCGCCGAAGCCAGGAGCGACCCTCCTCGGGCGTCGGCGTCAGAGGAGGAGTCTGTTGAAGGAGGATCATCTGCTCAGCAGCCCGGCCTGCTCCATCAGCTCGACCTCGTAGGACTCCTTGCGGATGCGCTGGTCGAGATACTGCAGGTTGGTCACCGCGCCCGTGAACGGGGTCGTGATGGCCGCCGCGATCACCTGAGCGATGGCGCTGCTGCCGAGAGTCGCCAAGACGTAGTATTCCGGCGCGACCACGGCGACCACGCTGCCGACCAGGCTGATCGGGAACGCGACGATCTGTGAGGCGAACCCGACGATGATCGTGGTCAGCAGCGCGATTCCCAGGAGCCGCCAGAACTGGCCCCTCGACAGGTTCCATGCCCGGCGGATCGCGCCGAAGACACCGTTCTGCTCCAGCATCAGCGACGGCACGGAGAGTAGGTAGAGCCGTGTGGAGGCGAAGATCCACGCGGCCACCAGCACCGGGATCATGGCGAGACCGACCACGATCGCAGGAATGGGGCTGTCCACGACGATCGCGAGCACGACCACAGGAACCGCGGCGACGATCCAGGAGAGCACGCCGAAGACGGCGAACAGTGTCGCCAGCCCGACCAGTCGCCAGCGCTTGCCGTGCGTTGCCGACCATGCCTGCCCGAGCGTGAGCTTGCGGCCGAGTGCCGCCGCGTGCGCGACGTGCGAGATCATCCCCGACACCAGGATCATGCCGAACCCCTGCAGGACCGCACCGACGACGTACGACCCGAATGCCGTGACCATACCTACGAGTTCGGAGGTTCCCGGCGTGTAGGCCGGATCCTCGAGCGAGGTGCCGAGGAAGTCCAGGCTGTCGCCGGTGAAGGTCATCGCCGCGGTCACGCCCAGCGGGATGGCCATCGCGACCGCCGCCACGAGGACCGAGGCGCCGACTGTGGCACCGGGGTTGAAGCGTACGAGCCGGAAGGCGCCGTCGAGCATGTCGCCGAGACCCAGCGGACGCAGCGGGATCGCTCCCGGCTTGTGGGCAGGCGGCAGCGGCTGGGTCCACGCCGGTTGTACCGGCTGCACCGGCTGAGACTGCACCGGCTGGCCCGGTGGGGGCGGGGTCGACGGGTTCGCCGCGCCCTGTTGAGGTTGCTCACCCGGTGGGGGTGGCCACACTCCTGACATGCTGATGCTCCTCGTCGCGACGACCGGCGAACTCGCTCGGTTGGGGGCATCCTCTCAGAGCGACCCAGACGACACCGTTGATTTGGAGCCACCTGCGTACGCGTGACAAGATTCTCTGGTTGCTCCAGTGAACTGTTCGCTGGGGTGTGCACACCTTGACTACTGAATCGCGTCACCTGAGCAGGCTGATCAGTCTGCCTGGATGTGGTCTGTGGTCGCCGTGTGCCCATCCCGAAGGCGTGGTTCCAGTGAAGCTGATGGTGAAAGTCCCGTCGAGAACTCGGCGTTCGCTTGTGGAAAATAAGCGACACGCCCGACCGCGGGGGTCGGAGCCAGAGGTGAGCAACCGGGCCGACTCAGCCGGAGGAAGCCTGTAGCACGCGGCACGCTGACCAAGAAGGACGAGAGAGACAGATGGCGGGACAGAAGATCCGCATCAGGCTCAAGGCCTATGACCACGAGGTGATCGACACCTCGGCGCGAAAGATCGTGGACACGGTCACCCGTACGGGTGCCAAGGTCGCCGGCCCGGTGCCGCTGCCGACCGAGAAGAACGTGTACTGCGTCATCCGCTCGCCCCACAAGTACAAGGACTCGCGCGAGCACTTCGAGATGCGCACCCACAAGCGCCTCATCGACATCATCGACCCGACCCCGAAGACTGTTGACTCCCTCATGCGGCTCGACCTGCCTGCTGGTGTCGACATCGAGATCAAGCTCTGAGGTTGACGACATGACGATCGAACGCAACGTGAAGGGTCTCCTGGGCACCAAGCTCGGCATGACCCAGCTGTGGGACGAGAACAACATCGTCGTCCCCGTGACCGTCATCGCGGCGAACACCAACGTCGTGACCCAGGTCCGCACCCCCGAGGCCGACGGCTACAACGCCGTGCAGATCGGCTACGGCGAGATCGACGGCCGCAAGGTGAACAAGCCGGGCGCCGGCCAGTTCGAGAAGGCCGGCACCACGCCGCGCCGCCACCTGGCCGAGATCCGCACCGCCGACGCCGCGACGTACTCCGCCGGCCAGGAGCTCCCCGTCGACACCTTCGCCATCGGCGAGGAGATCGACGTGACGGGCACCTCGAAGGGTAAGGGTTTCGCGGGTGTCATGAAGCGCCACGGCTTTGCCGGTGTCAGCGCTTCGCACGGTGCTCACCGTAACCACCGCAAGCCGGGGTCGATCGGCGCTTGCGCCACCCCGGGTCGCGTGTTCAAGGGCGTCCGCATGGCCGGTCACATGGGTACTGACACCGTCACCACCCAGAACCTGACCGTGCACGCCGTCGACACCGAGAAGGGCCTCATCCTGGTCAAGGGCGCCATTCCTGGCCCCAAGGGTGGCCTCGTGGTCCTCCGCTCGGCTGCTAAGAAGCTGGAGGCCTGATCATGGCTATCAAGACTGTCAAGGTCGACTTCCCGGCTGAGATCTTCGATGTTGAGGTCAACATCCCGCTGATCCACCAGGTCGTCGTCGCGCAGCAGGCCGCTGCGCGCCAGGGCACGCACTCCACCAAGACCCGCGGCGAGGTCCGCGGCGGTGGACGCAAGCCCTACAAGCAGAAGGGCACCGGTCGCGCCCGTCAGGGCTCGACCCGCGCGCCGCAGTTCGCCGGTGGTGGCACCGTCCACGGCCCGCAGCCGCGTGACTACAGCCAGCGCACCCCCAAGAAGATGAAGGCTGCCGCTCTCCGCGGTGCCCTCTCGGACCGGGCTCGTGCCGGCCAGATCCACGTGGCCGAGTTCACCCTCGAGGCGCCCTCGACCAAGACCGCGCTGACCGCCCTCAAGGCGATCTCGGACGTCAAGCGTTACCTCGTCGTCCTGGACCGCTCCGAGGCCGTCGCCGCGCTGAGCCTGCGCAACGCCCCTGAGGTGCACCTGCTCTGGGCCGACCAGCTCAACACCTACGACGTCCTCGTCTCCGACGACGTTGTCTTCTCCAAGCCGGCCTTCGAGGTCTTCATCTCGGGCAAGCCGGTCGTCGCCGCCAAGGAGACCGTCACCATCGGTGAGGTCGAGAAGGACGCGATCAAGGAGGCTGCTGTCGAGCCCGCCAAGGAGATCGACCTCCCCGAGGGCGCTGTCGCGCCGCTCGAGGACGGCTCGGCTCCCGAGGGCTTCGACATCAAGGGCAACGTCAAGGGCAAGGACAAGAAGTTCCACGCCCCGGGCGGCCGTTGGTACGAGTCCACCAAGGCGGAGTTCTACTTCAAGTCCGCCGAGGACGCTATCGCGGCTGGTTTCGTTGAGGCCGGCAAGAAGAAGGAGGCCGACAAGTGAGCACGCTGCACTACGACCCCCGCGACATCCTGATCGCGCCGGTGGTCTCCGAGAAGAGCTACGGCCTCCTCGACCAGAACAAGTACACCTTCATCGTTCGCCCCGACGCGAACAAGACCGAGATCAAGATCGCGGTCGAGAAGGTGTTCGACGTCAAGGTGACCTCGGTCAACACGATCAACCGCAAGGGCAAGGCCCGTCGTACTCGTTACGGCCTGGGCAAGCGCCCCGACACCAAGCGCGCGATCGTCTCCCTGGCTGAGGGCGACCGCATCGACATCTTCGGCGCGTGAGAAGGACTGACTGAAAATGGCTATTCGTAAGTACAAGCCGACCACCCCGGGCCGTCGTGGCTCGTCGGTGGCCGACTTCGCCGAGATCACTCGGACCACGCCGGAGAAGTCGCTGACCAAGCCCCTTCCCAAGAAGGGCGGCCGCAACAACCAGGGTCGCATCACGACCCGCCACATCGGTGGCGGTCACAAGCGTGCGTACCGGATCATCGACTTCCGTCGCTACGACAAGGACGGCGTGCCGGCCAAGGTCGCTCACATCGAGTACGACCCGAACCGCACCGCCCGCATCGCTCTGCTGCACTACTTCGACGGCGAGAAGCGCTACATCCTCGCGCCCGTCGGCGTCAGCCAGGGCACCGTCGTGGAGTCCGGTCCCACCGCCGACATCAAGCCCGGCAACAACCTCCCGCTGCGCAACATCCCGGTTGGTACCACCATCCACAATGTTGAGCTGCGTCCCGGTGGCGGCGCGAAGATCGCCCGCTCCGCCGGCATGAGCGCCCAGCTGGTCGCTCGTGAGGGCTCCAAGGCCACGCTCCGCATGCCTTCGGGTGAGATGCGCTTCGTCGACGTGCGCTGCCGCGCCACCGTCGGCCAGGTCGGCAACGCCGAGCAGTCCAACATCAACTGGGGTAAGGCCGGCCGTATGCGGTGGAAGGGCGTTCGCCCGACCGTCCGCGGTGTCGTCATGAACCCGGTCGACCACCCGCACGGTGGTGGTGAGGGTAAGACCTCCGGTGGCCGTCACCCGGTCAGCCCCTGGGGTAAGCCCGAGGGCCGTACGCGTAAGCGCAAGGCCTCTGACTCGCAGATCATCCGCCGCCGTAAGAGCGGGAAGGGTAGGAAGTAAGCAATGCCTCGCAGCCTGAAGAAGGGCCCCTTCATCGACGATCACCTTCAGAAGAAGGTCGACGCCGAGAACGAGAAGGGGACTCACAACGTGATCAAGACCTGGTCGCGCCGCTCGATGATCGTGCCCGAGATGATCGGTCACACCATCGCGGTGCACGACGGTCGCAAGCACGTCCCGGTCTTCGTGTCCGACTCGATGGTCGGTCACAAGCTGGGCGAGTTCGCCCCGACCCGCACGTTCAAGGGTCACATCAAGGACGACCGGAAGGGACGCCGTCGATGACCACCACCGAACGGCAGCGCATCAGCGCCCGCCGCGACTCCCTGCTCGGCGACCAGCCGGGTGCCTTCGCGAGTGCCCGCTTCGTGCGGATCACCCCGCTGAAGGCACGCCGCGTCGTCGACCTGGTCCGCGGTCTGCCCGTTGACGAGGCTCTGTCCCTGCTGCAGTTCGCGCCGCAGGCAGCCTCCGAGACTGTTTACAAGGTTCTCGAGAGCGCCATCGCCAACGCGGTGACGACCGAGGGTCTGGACCGTGACGACCTCGTCGTCTCGGTCGCCATGGTCGACGAAGGTCCGACCATGAAGCGCTGGCGTCCCCGCGCCCAGGGTCGTGCGACCCGCATCAACAAGCGGACCTCGCACATCACCCTGGTCGTGCAGCCGGCCGACGTCGTCGAGAAGGGCGGTAAGAAGTAATGGGTCAGAAGATCAACCCGAACGGCTTCCGCCTGGGCATCTCGACCGACCACAAGTCGCGTTGGTACGCCGACAAGCAGTACAAGGAGTACGTCGGCGAGGACGTCAAGATCCGCAAGCTGCTCAGCAAGGGCATGGAGCGGGCTGGCATCGCCAAGGTCGAGATCGAGCGCACCCGTGACCGCGTCCGTGTGGACATCCACACCGCGCGTCCCGGCATCGTCATCGGTCGCCGCGGCGCCGAGGCCGACCGCCTCCGCACCGAGCTGGAGAAGCTCACCGGCAAGCAGGTTCAGCTGAACATCCTCGAGGTCAAGAACCCCGAGGTCGACGCTCAGCTGGTTGCCCAGGGTGTCGCCGAGCAGCTCAGCGGTCGCGTGCAGTTCCGTCGCGCGATGCGTAAGGCCATGCAGACCACCATGCGCTCCGGTGCCAAGGGCATCCGGATCCAGTGCTCGGGTCGTCTGAACGGCGCCGAGATGTCGCGTACGGAGTTCTACCGCGAGGGCCGCGTCCCGCTGCACACGCTCCGTGCTGACATCGACTACGGCTTCTACGAGGCCCGCACGACCTTCGGCCGCATCGGCGTGAAGGTCTGGATCTACAAGGGTGAGGTTTCCGGCTCGCGTGCCGAGCGTCAGGCCGCCCAGGCCGCCCGTGCGGGCGTCCCGGGTCGCGGTGGCGAGCGCGGCGGCCGTGGTGGCCGTGGCGGCGACCGTCCGTCGCGTGGCTCCCGTGGTGACCGCCCGAACCGCGCTGACCGCGCGGCGAAGACTGAGGCGCCGGCTGCCGCTGAGGCTCCCGCCGCCGAGACCACGACCCAGGAGGGCTGACCCATGCTGATGCCCCGTCGAGTCAAGCACCGCAAGCAGCACCACCCGAAGCGCACTGGCGTGGCCAAGGGTGGCACGAAGCTCGCGTTTGGTGAGTACGGCATCCAGGCGATCGAGGGTCACTACGTGACCAACCGCCAGATCGAGGCAGCGCGTATCGCGATGACTCGTCACATCAAGCGAGGCGGCAAGGTGTGGATCAACATCTACCCCGACGTCCCGCTGACCAAGAAGCCCGCCGAGACCCGCATGGGTTCCGGTAAGGGTTCGCCCGAGTGGTGGGTTGCCAACGTCAAGCCGGGCCGCGTCATGTTCGAGCTCTCCGGTGTCGACGAGACCACGGCCCGCGAGGCGATGCGCCGCGCGATCCACAAGCTGCCCATGAAGTGCCGTTTCATCACGCGAGAGGCTGGTGAGTTCTGATGGCTAACTCCCTGCAGGCGTTCGAGCTGGACGAGCTCACCGACGTCGACCTCGAGGCGAAGCTGCGCGAGGCCAAGGAGGAGCTGTTCAACCTCCGGTTCCAGGCGGCCACCGGCCAGCTGGAGAGCCACGGTCGGCTCCGCACCGTCAAGAAGGACATCGCCCGGATCTACACCGTGGTGCGTGAGCGCGAGCTCGGCATCCGCGTGGCCCCGGGTGCCGAGACCACTGAGGAGGCCTGAGATGGCTACCGAGTCCACCCAGGACACCACCGAGCGCAACACGCGCAAGGTGCGCGAGGGCCTCGTCGTCAGCGACAAGATGGACAAGACCATCGTCGTCGAGGTCGAGGACCGCGTGAAGCACCCGCTCTACGGCAAGGTCATGCGCCGTAGCAGCAAGCTCAAGGCTCACGACGAGCAGAACACCGCCGGCATCGGCGACCGCGTCCTGGTCATGGAGACCCGGCCGCTGTCCGCGACCAAGCGGTGGCGCCTCGTCGAGGTCGTCGAGCGCGCCAAGTGATCCTCGTCTCGTAAGAGACGGATCCGGCTGGCGACAAACGTCGCCAAATTGACCAAAGGGCGCAGGTCCAGCGACCATTGTTCGCTGGGCCTGTGCCCATCAAATCCCATTACGTTCGGCAAGGCTCGACCGCCCTGGATGCGGTTGAGAACCAGCTCGACAAGGAGAAGTAATGATCCAGCAGGAGTCGCGACTCAAGGTCGCCGACAACACTGGTGCAAAGGAGATCCTTTGCATTCGTGTGCTCGGTGGTTCCGGTCGTCGCTACGCCGGCATCGGCGACACCATCGTCGCCACCGTTAAGGACGCTATCCCCGGTGGCAACGTGAAGAAGGGTGACGTCGTCAAGGCCGTCATCGTGCGCACCGTCAAGGAGCGCCGCCGCGCTGACGGCTCGTACATCCGCTTCGACGAGAACGCCGCCGTCATTCTCAAGAACGACGGCGAGCCGCGAGGCACCCGCATCTTCGGCCCTGTCGGCCGTGAGCTGCGCGACAAGAAGTTCATGAAGATCATCTCGCTCGCGCCGGAGGTGCTGTGATGGGTCGCTCGCACATCAAGAAGGGCGACACCGTCAAGGTGATCGCTGGTAAGGACAAGGGCGGCTCCGGCAAGGTGATCGCTGTTCTCACCCAGGAGGACCGTGTGATCGTCGAGGGCATCAACCTCGTCAAGAAGCACACCAAGGTCCAGGACCAGGGCGGCCGCGCCGGCACCACCGGCGGCATCGTCAACACCGAGGCCCCGATCCACGTTTCCAACGTCCAGCTGCTCGAGGGTGGCGAGCCGGTTCGCGTCGGCTACCGCCGTGAGACGGTCCAGAAGCGTCGCCCCGACGGGTCGACGTACGCCGCCGAGCGCAGCGTTCGCATCTCGCGCAAGACCGGTAAGGACATCTGATCATGACCGACACCGCTGTGGCCCCGCGCCTCAAGACGAAGTACCGCGAGGAGATCGCCCCGGCCCTGCAGGCCGAGTTCGAGATCCCGAATGTCATGCAGATCCCCGGTCTGACCAAGATCGTCGTCAACATGGGTGTGGGCGAGGCTGCTCGCGACTCCAAGCTGATCGAGGGCGCTGTCAACGACCTGACCGCGATCACCGGCCAGAAGCCGCTGATCAACAAGGCGAAGAAATCCATCGCGCAGTTCAAGCTGCGTGAGGGCATGCCGATCGGTGCGCACGTCACGCTGCGCGGCGACCGCATGTGGGAGTTCCTCGACCGCCTGCTCTCGCTCGCGCTGCCCCGCATCAGGGACTTCCGCGGCCTCAACGGCAAGCAGTTCGACGGCAACGGCAACTACACCTTCGGTCTCACCGAGCAGGTCATGTTCCACGAGATCAACCAGGACAAGATCGACCGCTCGCGGGGCATGGACATCACCCTCGTGACGACTGCCACCAACGACGACCAGGGTCGCGCGCTGCTCAAGGCGCTCGGCTTCCCGTTCAAGGAGAACTGAGATGGCGAAGACCGCTCTCAAGGTGAAGGCCGCCCGCAAGCCGAAGTTTGCGGTTCGCGGTTACACCCGCTGCCAGCGCTGCGGCCGCCCGAAGGCTGTCTACCGCAAGTTCGGCCTGTGCCGTATCTGCCTGCGTGAGATGGCCCACCGCGGTGAGCTGCCCGGCGTCACCAAGTCCTCCTGGTGAGCGATCACCGTTCCAACCACTGACGTTGAAGGTCCTCATGACTTTGTGTCGTGAGGAAACCACTACGAGAAAGGGCCGTTCGGCCAATGACGATGACTGACCCGATCGCAGACATGCTCACTCGTCTGCGCAACGCCAACCAGGCGTTCCACGATACGGTTTCGATGCCGTACAGCAAGCTGAAGCAGGGCGTCGCTGAGATCCTCCAGCAGGAGGGTTACATCACCAAGTACGAGGTGCTGGAGCCCACCGAGGGCCAGGTCGGCAAGACCCTGACCATCACCCTCAAGTACGGCCGCAACCGTGAGCGCTCGATTGCCGGCGTACGCCGCATCAGCAAGCCCGGTCTGCGTGTCTACGCGAAGCACACCGGTCTCCCGAAGGTGCTCGGCGGCCTCGGCGTCGCGATCATCTCGACGAGCCAGGGTCTGCTGACCGACCGCCAGGCGAACAAGAAGGGCGTAGGTGGGGAAGTCCTCGCCTACGTCTGGTAATCAGGGAAGGGAGAGAGAAGAAATGTCGCGTATTGGCAAGCTCCCCGTCCCGGTTCCGGCCGGCGTGGACGTCACCATCGACGGCCAGGTCGTGAGCGTCAAGGGCCCCAAGGGCTCCCTGTCGCACACCGTGGTCGACCCGATCACCGTCGAAAAGGGCCAGGACGACGAGGGCCGTGGCGTCCTCGACGTCAAGCGCCCCGACGACAGCCGGGACAACAAGGCCCTGCACGGCCTGTCCCGCACGCTGATCAACAACATGGTCCTGGGTGTCACCGAGGGCTACGAGAAGAAGCTCGAGATCGTCGGCGTGGGTTACCGCGTGCTGTCGAAGGGCCCGACCAAGCTGGAGTTCCAGCTGGGTTACTCCCACTCGATCGTCTTCGACGCGCCCGAGGGCATCACCTTCACCACCGACGGTCCGACCAAGCTCGGTGTCGTCGGCATCGACAAGCAGCTCGTCGGTGAGGTTGCGGCCAACATTCGCAAGCTGCGCAAGCCGGAGCCCTACAAGGGCAAGGGCGTTCGTTACGCCGGCGAGAACATCCGCCGCAAGGTCGGA
The DNA here is from genome assembly GCF_040639295.1 of Nocardioides sp. NPDC023903. NCBI lineage: Bacteria > Bacillati > Actinomycetota > Actinomycetes > Propionibacteriales > Nocardioidaceae > Nocardioides > Nocardioides sp. NPDC023903. Next base: position 71,435 of record NZ_JBEZZS010000006.1, read on the forward strand.
AAGGCTGGTAAGTGATGGCCATCTCGCTGTCGAACAACAAGCACACCGCTTCCCGTGTCCGCTCGCGCCTGCGTCGTCAGGCCCGCGGTCGCAAGAAGATCGAGGGTACGCCGGAGCGCCCGCGCCTCGTCGTGACCCGGTCGGCCAAGCACATCACCGCCCAGGTCGTCGACGACCTGGCCGGCAAGACGCTTGCCTCGGCTTCGACCATCGAGGGCGACCTGCGGTCGGCCTCCGGTGACAAGACCGCCAAGGCCAAGCAGGTCGGCGAGCTGGTTGCGTCGCGTGCCAAGGCCGCTGGTGTGGAGACTGTCGTCTTCGACCGTGCCGGCAACAAGTACCACGGCCGTGTCGCCGCGCTCGCCGATGGCGCGCGCGAGGCCGGTCTGACCTTCTGATCGCAACGATCGAACGAGAGAAGAGGAAAGTCTGATGAGCGGAGCCCAGCGCGGACAGCGTGGTGGCGAGCGCCGAGGTCGCGACGATCGTCGCAACCAGAGCGCCGACAAGACCGCCTACATCGAGAAGGTCGTCGCGATCAACCGAGTTGCCAAGGTCGTGAAGGGTGGTCGTCGCTTCAGCTTCACCGCCCTTGTGATCGTCGGTGACGGTGAAGGTCTGGTCGGCGTCGGCTACGGTAAGGCAAAGGAAGTTCCCGCGGCGATCGCCAAGGGTGTCGAGGAAGCGAAGAAGCACTTCTTCCGCGTTCCCCGCATCCAGGGCACGATCCCCCACCCGGTGCAGGGTGAGAAGGCCGCTGGTGTGGTCCTTCTCCGTCCGGCCGCCCCTGGTACCGGTGTCATCGCCGGTGGTCCGGTGCGCGCCGTCCTGGAGTGCGCCGGCATCCACGACGTACTGAGCAAGTCGCTCGGTTCGTCCAACCAGATCAACATCGTCCACGCGACGGTGGAGGCCCTCAGGATGCTCGAGACGCCTGAGGCTGTCGCCGCCCGCCGTGGTCTCCCCGTTGAGGACGTCGCCCCGGAGGCGCTGCTCAAGGCGCAGGCCGAGGCTGCGGCTCCCACCGTGGAGGTGTCGGCCTGATGGCGCAGCTGAAGGTCCAGCAGAAGAAGGGCCTCGTTGGTCTGAAGCAGAACCAGCGAGACACCCTGCGTACGCTCGGTCTCAAGCGGATCGGCGACGTGGTCGTCAAGGAGGACCGCCCGGAGATCCGCGGCATGGTCCAGACCGTCCGTCACCTGGTGACGGTCGAGGAGGTCGACTGATATGGCACTCAAGGTGCACAACCTGGCGCCGGCTCCCGGTGCCAAGAAGGCCAAGACCCGTGCGGGTCGTGGTGAGGCGTCCAAGGGTAAGACGGCCGGCCGTGGTACCAAGGGCACCAAGGCCCGTTACCAGGTCCCCGCTTACTTCGAGGGTGGCCAGACCCCGATGCACATGCGACTCCCCAAGCTGAAGGGTTTCAAGAACCCCTTCAAGGTGGAGTTCCAGGTCGTCAACCTCGACAAGCTCAACGAGCTTTTCCCCGAGGGTGGCGTCGTCACCCCTGAGACCCTGATCGAGAAGGGTGCCGTCCGCAAGGGCCACCCGGTCAAGGTCCTGGGCCAGGGTGACCTGACCGTCAAGGTCGAGATCAGCGCCAACGCCTTCTCCGGCACTGCCAAGGAGAAGATCGAGGCCGCTGGCGGAACTGTCACGGTTCTCTGACAGTTCTACTAACGTAGAGCCTGTCACGTGGGAGCGCGGCCGGGTCGCCCCTTCGGGGTCCCGCCCGCGCTCCTGCTGTTTCAGCCCTACGTGTAAGGACTGCCGTGGAGGCTGTTAGGCTGCCACGGGTTTTCGCATCGGCGCAGGCCCTGCGACCCCTGATTGTCGAAAGAGGAACCATTCGTGCTTGGCGCGTTCGCATCAGCGTTCCGTACTCCGGACCTGCGCAAGAAGCTGCTCTTCGTTCTCTTCATCGTCGTGATCTTCAGGGCTGGGTCCCAGATCCCGGCTCCTGGTGTTCACGTCGCGAACGTCCAGCAGTGTCTTGACGCGGCTCAGACCGGTGACAGCGCCGGCCTCTACAACCTGGTCAATCTCTTCTCCGGTGGCGCGCTGCTGCAGCTGACGATCTTCGCGCTCGGCATCATGCCGTACATCACCGCGAGCATCATCCTGCAACTGTTGGTCGTGGTGATCCCCCGCCTCGAGCGCCTCAAGAAGGAGGGCCAGGCCGGGCAGACGAAGATCACGCAGTACACCCGCTACCTGACCCTCGGTCTCGCGGTTCTGCAGGCCACCGGCATCGTCGCGCTGGCCCGCTCCGGCGACCTGCTCCAGGGCTGCACCCAGCCGCTGCTGCACGACGACGGCACCGCCACCTTCCTGGTCATGGTCATCACCATGACCGCCGGCACCGCGGTCATCATGTGGCTCGGCGAGCTCATCACCGAGCGCGGCATCGGCAACGGTATGTCGATCCTCATCTTCACCCAGGTCGTCGCCACCTTCCCGGCCACCATGTGGGCGGTCAAGAACGACAAGGGCTGGTGGACCTTCGCGATCGTCATCGTCATCGGTCTGGCGATCATGGCGGCGGTCATCTTCATCGAGCAGGCCCAGCGCCGGATCCCGGTTCAGTACGCCCGCCGCATGGTCGGTCGGAAGATGTTCGGTGGCTCCTCGACCTACATCCCGCTCAAGGTGAACCAGGCCGGTGTCATCCCGGTCATCTTCGCCTCGTCGCTGCTCTACCTGCCGGCGATGGCGGCGCAGTTCAACCAGAACGCGCAGAACCCGCCGGTGTGGGTCGACTGGATCAACAACTACTTCGTCCAGGGTGACCACCCGGTCTACATGGCGACGTACTTCGCGCTGATCATCTTCTTCACCTACTTCTACGTGTCGATCACCTTCAACCCGCCGGAGGTCGCCGACAACATGAAGAAGTACGGCGGCTTCATCCCAGGAATTCGGGCCGGGAAGCCGACCGAGGACTACCTGTCCTACGTTCTGTCCCGTATCACACTGCCGGGCTCGCTCTACCTCGGTCTGGTTGCGCTCATCCCGCTGATCGCGCTGGCGCTCATCAACGCGAACCAGAACTTCCCGTTCGGCGGCACCTCGATCCTCATCATGGTCGGCGTCGCCCTCGACACGGTGAAGCAGATCGAGAGCCAGCTCCAGCAGCGCAACTATGAAGGGTTCCTCCGATGAGACTCATCATCATGGGCCCGCCGGGAGCCGGTAAGGGCACCCAGGCGAAGTTCATTGCCGAGCACTTCGAGATCCCGGCGATCTCGACCGGCGACATCTTCCGCGCCAACGTCTCCCAGGGCACGCCCCTGGGTGTCGAGGCAGCGTCCTACATGGACAAGGGAGAGTACGTCCCGGACTCGCTCACGAACCTGATGGTCCGCAACCGCATCGACGAGCCCGACGCATCCCAGGGATTCCTGCTCGACGGCTACCCGCGCACGCTCGCGCAGGTCGAGGAGCTCGACGGGATGATCAAGTACACCGGCCACGCGCTGGACGCAGTGGTCGTGCTGACGGTTGACAAGGACGAGATCGTGCAGCGGCTGCTGCAGCGTGCCGAGCTCGAGGGTCGCGCCGACGACACCGAGGACGTCATCCGCCGTCGCCAGGAGGTCTACCTCGAGGAGACCGCGCCGCTGATCGAGGTCTACAAGGGTCGCGGCCTGGTCCACGAGATCGACGGCATGGGCGACGTCGACGACGTCACCAAGCGGATCTTCGACGAGCTCGACATCGTCCCTGAGTCCTGAAACAAATATCTTGTACGCAACGGGGGAGCAGTGGGCTTCTTGAACAAGGTCCAGATCAAGACCCCTGAGCAGATCGAGAAGATGCGTAAGGCCGGCCTCGTGGTCGGCGAGACGCTCGAGGTGCTCCGGGCCGCCGCGCGGCCCGGAGTCACCCTTCTCGAGCTCGACGCCATCGCCGAGGACTCGATCCGGTCCCGGGGTGGCGTCCCGTCGTTCAAGGGCTACCACGGCTTCCCGGGCTCGATCTGTGCCTCGGTCGACGAGGTCGTGGTCCACGGCATCCCGGGTTCCCGGGTGCTCGCCGAGGGCGACATCATCTCCATCGACTGCGGCGCGATCGTCGAGGGCTGGCACGGCGACGCCGCGATCACGGTGGCCATGGGCTCGGTGCCCGAGAAGGTCTCCGAGCTGATGCGCGTCACCGAGGAGTCCATGTGGCACGGCATCGCCGCTGCCCGCCTCGGCGGACGGGTCACCGACATCTCGCACGCCATCGAGACCTACGTCGACTCCCAGGGCGACTACGGCATCCTCGAGGACTTCAGCGGCCACGGCATCGGCACCGAGATGCACATGGAGCCGTCGGTGTTCAACTACGGCAAGCCCGGCAAGGGCCCCAAGCTGCAGCGCGGCATCGCGCTCGCCATCGAGCCGATGCTCACCCTCGGCGGCCCAGAGGTCACCACCCTGGATGACGACTGGACCGTCGTGACCGACGACGGCTCCTGGGCGGCCCACTTCGAACACACCTTCGCGCTCACCTCCGACGGCGCCTGGGTGCTCACCGCGCTCGACGGTGGCGAGGAGATGCTCGGCAAGCTCGGGGTGCCCTGGGGCGGTCACTGAGCCGCGCGATGACCGAGATCGTGCGCTTCGCCGCAGTGGCTGAGGTCGACGCCGATCTCGGGCTGCTCACCACCGCGGAGCGGGCGCGCCACGAGCGGCTGGTCGCCGATGCCGACAAGCAGGCGTACGCCGCCGCGCACGTCCTCGTGCGCGAGTGCGCCGCGACGCTGCTCGGCACCTCGCGCGAGGAGATCGTGATCGAGCAGCGCTGCGCTCGGTGCGACAGCACCGAGCACGGAGCCCCGTCTGTGGCCGGTGCCGATGTCCGGGTGAGCCTCAGCCACGCCCGCGGTCAGGTCGCCGCGGTCGCAGCCACCCGACGCTGCGGCATCGACGTCGAGAAGATCTCGCGCGGGCCCGATCGGGCGCTCTCGCCGCGCGAGGTGGCCTGGGTGGCGGGGCAGGACGATGCTGCGTACGCGTTCATGCGGTTGTGGGTGCGCAAGGAGGCGTTGGTCAAGGCCGGCCACGGCAGCATGGCGGCGGCGCGGCGCCTCGATGTGCTTTCCGGCGGGCCGTCCGGCGATGCTCCGGCGGACCAGATCGGAGAGGTCCGGCTCACCCAGTGGGAGGGCTCCGGATTCCTCGGCGCGGTCGCGATCTGTGCCGACATGCGGACCGAAAACTGATAGGAAACTGAACGAATGCCGCTTATCCACGCGTTTGACTAGCGGATATGCGACATCACCTATCAGTTGACAGAGAAAGGGACCTCGGCATCTCGCGTGTCGGCCCCGACTGTGAGTAACTTGGTCAGCCCGCGGGGACAGAGAGAGCCCCGTACTCGGGAGGAAGAACCGGATGAGTACGCAGTTGCGACCACCAACGGCGGCGCGACCCAATCCATCAGCACGGACGCGAAGCGCGATCATCGACCGCCTCAGTCCTGAGGACATCGACATGTTCTGGGACCAGATCGCCACCTCGCTTCCGCTTGTCGAGGAGACGGGCGCCGGCGCAGCAGACGACGACGTGATCGTCACCTTCTGCTGGCGCGATGACGAGGCCGAAGAGGTGCTCCTCTTCGCCAACCGGCTGACCGACGAGCGTCATCTCGCCGAGACGATGCTCGAGCGGAAGGCGGGCACCGACCTGTGGCACGCCTCGTTCCTGATGAAGGGCGACTGGCGGGCCTCGTACTCCTTCCTGTGCAAGCACCCCGGCGAGCCGGCCCCGTGGGAGAGCGGCGGCCAGGTCGAGCTGCGTGCCGTGCTGCACCGCGGCTACCTCGACCCGCTCAACCCCGACTGGTGCCACAACCGCCAGGGCATCAAGCAGTCGGTCGTCTCCCTGCCCGATGCTCCGCTGCAGCCGTGGCTCTTCCGCCGCGATGACGTCGTCGCCGGCACGGTCACTTTGGAAGCGGGCCCCGACGGCCGCGACGTCTGGCTCTATGACCCCGCCGGCGCCGATCTCAACGTCGATCTGCCGCTCGTGATCGCTCTCGACGGTGAGATCTGGACCGACCACCACTCGCTGCCCACCACGCTCGACAACCTGATCGCCGACGGCCACCTCCGCCACGTACGCTGCGTCCTGCCCGCCTCCGGCGGCCGCGACAAGCGGTGGGAGGAGCTCGCCGGCGGCGAGGGTGCCGACTACATCGTCAACCAGCTGCTGCCGTGGGTGCGTGAGCGTCGTGCCGTCACCGAGGAGACGTACGTCGTGGGCCAGAGCCTCGGCGGCGTCACCGCGCTGCGTGCCGGTCTGACCTACCCCGAGTACATCCACGGTGTCGCCAGCCAGTCCGCCTCGCTGTGGCTCGACGACCTCGCGGACGCGGTCACGGCGGACGCGAAGACCCGCGTGCACTTGGCGCACGGCACCCAGGAGTGGGTCCTCGACGAGCTCCACCATGACCTCGTCGACCGTCTGCGTGCCGCTGGGATCGACGTCACCTCCGCCGAGCACAACGGCGGCCACGACTACGCCTGGTGGCGCTCGGCAGTCGCCGACGGCCTGCGCGCGCTGCTGCCGCCGGAATAACCGACGGCCCGGGGCGGGTTGAGACTTCACGTGAAGCTGAGCGTTCTCGACCTCGTCCCGGTCCGTAAGGACCAGTCCTCCGCAGATGCCCTGGCCGCGACGCTGTCGTTGGCGAAGGTGGCCGACGAGCTCGGGTACGAGCGCTACTGGCTCGCCGAGCACCACAACATGCCGGCGGTCGGGTCGACCAATCCGCCGGTGCTGATCTCGCTGGTGGCCGGCGTGACCGAGCGGATCCGGGTCGGATCCGGGGGAGTGATGCTGCCCAACCACGCACCGCTGGTGGTGGCTGAGCAGTTCTCGCTGCTCGAGGCGGCGTTCCCGGGACGGATCGACCTCGGCATCGGCCGCGCGCCGGGGACCGACCCGGTGACCTCCTGGGCGCTGCGTCACGGCGCCGGTGGGGTCAGCGACGACGCGGTCAACCGTTTCCCGGAGTACCTCGACAACATCGTCGCCATGATGGCGCCCGAGGGCGTCGGGCTGATGGCCGGCGGCCGGCAGCACGTGCTGCACGCGACCCCGTCGGCCGCGTCGGTCGCCGAGCTCTGGCTGCTCGGCTCCTCCGACTACTCCGCGCGTCTGGCCGCCGAGAAGGGCCTGCCCTACGTCTTCGCCCACCACTTCGCCGGCAACGGCACCGACACCAAGGCGATGATCGAGCTCTACCGCTCGACCTTCCAGCCCTCCGAGCTCCTCAGCGAGCCGAAGACGTTCCTGACCGTGAACGCGAGCGTGGCCGAGACCTCCGAGGAGGCCGACCGCCGGGCGCTGCCCCAGCTGTTGACCATGCTGAAGCTGCGCACCGGTCAGCCGCTGACCGCGCAGCCCAGCATCGACGAGGCAGAGAAGACGGAGATCCCCGAAGCCCACCAGGGCCTGGTCGACACGATGCGTGGCCGGTGGATCATCGGCTCGGCTGCGTACGCGAAGGCGCGGCTGGCCGGGATGGCCGAGGAGTACGGCGTGGACGAGGTCATGGTGAACCCGGTCGGATCGGCGTACGAGGGGACGGACCCGCGCACCGCGCCGGCCCGTGAGGAGACGCTGCGCCTGCTGGCCGGCTGAGTTGGGTGGCCCCGTAGGATCAGGGCACCTCGTCGCGAGGTGACGGCGCGCCTGAACCACTTGGGACGAGGGACCTAGGACACTGTCTGCTTCTGGGTGCGTAACTCTGCGCTCGCGCACCGGTTGTGCCAGTCTGATCACCGCTCTGTTTCCTTCTCCACATTTGAAAGTGCCGCCTCATGACACGCTGGAGCCTGCGCTGGTTGAAGCGCCGGGGGCCCCAGACTGCGACGCTCGCTGAGCAGTCAGATCCGGGTCTTGCTCGCTCATTCCCTCCGACCGGGGGTCAGGCCGTGCCCTTTCCCCCGATGCCATCGAACCCCGCCATGCCACAGATCTCCTCCACGCCACCACCCCTACAGGTGGAAGAGGAAGAGGCCTGGCCCGAGATCATGGAGCAGTTCGGGCTCCACCTGATCAGCCTCGCCGAGCAGATGCGGATCTCGCTCGACGGGCTCGAAGCCGACGAGGACGACCCCGACCGGCTGAAGCAGCTCTATGAGGTCGACCACGCCGTCACCCGCATGCGGCGCGCGAGCCGCGACATGCGTACGCTCGCCGGCCGCGCCGAGGACGAGATGGGCGGCATCGACACCTCGCTGCTGGACATCATCCGGATGGCGCTGTCGGGCATCGAGCGCTACAACCAGGTCACGATCGGCCGGGTGAGCGACCTCGCCGTCATCGGCTACGCCGCCGACGACGTCTCCTGCCTGATCGCCGCGCTGCTGGACAACGCGACCAAGTACTCCCCGGGTGCGGTGACGGTCAACGTCCACCTGGCCGACGCAGGCGACGTGCTGTTCCGCATCGAGGACACCGGCATCGGCATCCCGGAGCGGTCGGTGGGGCGCCTCAACGCGCTGCTGGCGGGTCCGATCGTGGAGCTGGTCAGCAAGTCCGGGAGCCACACCGGCTTCCCGGTGGTGCACCGGATCGCCCGCAAGTACGACATCGACGTACGCCTCGCCACCCGCCCCGCGCCCGGCAACGGGATGATCGCGATGGTGACGGTGCCGGCCCAGCTCCTCTGCGAGTTGCCGGTCACGCCGCTCGAGCCTGCCGAGCTGCCGAGGGCCTCGAGCGCGAGCAGCGTCGCGGTCCTGCCTCCGGCTCCGCGGCGGCGGGGACCCCATTCCGTACCGCAGCCGGCTGCTCAGCCCGCGCGGATGGAGACGCGACCGTCCTCGCTCGAGCCCGTGCGCCGGCCGGTGCCACCGGCCGCGCACCAGGTCGCACCACAGACCGGGCAGCAGCCTGCGATCCAGCAGCCGGCGGCCCAGTTCGCGCCGCCGCCCACCGAGCAGCCGTCGCCGGATATCTCCGCCGACACCATGAAGACGCCGCTCCCGATTCCCGGTGAGACGGATGGGACGGATGAGACGAACGAGGCCTCCGTGCCCGCTGAGCAGAGTGGCCCAGTAGAGTCGGGCGCGCTCCCGCGCCGGGAGCCGGTCAGCCTGCGCAGCAAGCAGACCGTGCCCGAAGCAGCCGTTGGACCGCAGATGGATGAGTCCTCGCCCGAGGACCAGTCGGCGGCCCGGCACTCCTTCGCCGACGATCTCGACGCGTTCTCCCTTGGTAGCTAAGACCCAGCAGTGAAAGGAACCCTTTCGTAATGGAAAGCCCGGTCGTCCCCCGCGACCCCAAGGAATTCAGCTGGCTGATCGACAACTTCGCCAGCTCCACCCCAGGTGTGACCCATGCGCTCATCGTCTCCTCCGACGGACTCCCGCTGATCGGTGCCGGCGGTATGTCCGCCAACGTCGCCGACCCGCTCGCCGCGATGACGGCCGGAGTGATCAGTCTCGGCAACAACATCGCACGCGAGGTGGGCGAGCCCGGCTGTGACCAGGTGATGTTGAAGTTCCACACCGGACACTTCCTCTTCATGGGCATCGGTGACCTCGCGGGCTTCGCTGTCCTCGTCGGCGCCGGTGCCAACCTCGGCGTAGTCGCCCACAAGATGGCCCAGATGGTCGACGCCGTCGGCCACGTACTCACCCCCCAGATGCGCGACGAGCTGCGCCAGATGACGGTCAGCTCGATGGCGGGGGAGCGCGCGTGAGTCGGAACCCCTGGGTACGTCCGTACGTGCTCACCGGCGGCCGCACCAAGACCAACCACCAGCTGTACGTGCACACGCTGGTCTCGGCGGCGCACTTCGACGCGCGCGCGGCCGCCAAGCTGACGCCCGAGTCGCGCCGGCTCTACGACCGCGTGCGCCTCGGGCCACAGTCGGTCGCGGAGCTGTCCGCACACTGCGGAATCTCACTCGGGGTGACGCGCGTGCTGCTCGAGGATCTTGCCTCGACCGAGCACCTGCAGATCAATGAGGGGGCTTACGACTCCCCGTTCGACCACCGTCTGTTGAAGAGAGTTATCGATGGCCTTTCCGAGCTCGGCTGACCGCCCGGCACTGACCGTCACCTCTGCAAAGCTCGTGATCGCGGGAGGGTTCGGCGTCGGGAAGTCGACCCTGGTCGCCTCGGTCTCAGAGATCCCGCCGGTCAACACCGAGGCGTGGATGACGCAGGCCGGTGAGTCGGTGGACCCGCTCTCGGACGCGAGCGCCAAGACGACCACCACCGTCGCGATGGACTTCGGCCGGGTCACCCTCGCTCCCGACCTGCTGCTCTACCTGTTCGGCACCCCGGGCCAGCCCCGGTTCTGGCCGATGTGGGACGACCTGTGCCGCGGCGCCAGCGGTGCCGTCGTACTCGTCGACACCCGCCAGCTCGACGCGTCCTTCCCGGCGGTCAACTACTTCGAGAACGACACCGACGTCCCGTTCATCGTGGCGGTCAACCTGTTCGACGGGAAGCTGACCCACTCCCTGGAGAAGGTGCGCGACGCGCTCTGCCTCGACGAGCGGACGCCACTGGTGACCGTGGACGCCCGCGACCGCAGGTCGACGGCCAAGACGCTGGTCGCCTGCCTCTCGCACACGATGAAAACCACCCCCACACGCGCCTGAGCCCGGAGGGCGTCCCCACTCCGAAGGAGTTTCATTGCGCAAGATCCTGATCGTCGGCGCCGGACAGGCGGGCATGCAGCTCGCTCTCAGCCTCCAGGCCGAGGGCTACGAGGTGACGGTCATGTCCGCGCGTACGCCCGATGAGCTGCGCGACGGCTGGCCGACGTCGACGCAGGTCATGTTCGACCCTGCGCTGCAGTACGAGCGCGTCTACGACCTCAACCTGTGGGAGGACGAGGCGCCGCGCATCCCCGCGGTCGGCATCTCGGTCAGCCCGGAGCCCGGGGTCCGCGCGCTCAAGTTCGACGGGCCCTGGGAGCCGTACGCCATGTCCGTCGACCAGCGCCTGAAGATGTCCTCCTGGCTGGAGCTGTTCGAGGACCGAGGCGGCCGGATCATCTACCACCCGGTGATGACCTCCGACCTGGCCGGCCTCGCGTCGATGTACGAGCTGACCCTGATCGCGGCCGGCAAGGGCGAGATCGTCGAGCTGTTCGACCGCGACCCGGTCCGGTCCAAGTACGACACCCCCGGCCGCGCGCTCTCGGCCATCTACCTCCACGGCATGGTCGAACCCGACGACTTCCCGGCCGGGAGCATGCGGATCAACGTCGCGCCCGGGGTGGGGGAGCTGTTCGTGATCAGCGCTCTGACCCAGTTCGGGCCGAGCCGGGTCGCATTCGTCGAGGCGATCCCCGACGGCCCCTTCGACTGCTTCTGGGACCGCCCCCGCCCCGACGAGCACCTGCGCCGGCTGCAGCACGTGATGCTCGAGCACATGCCGTGGGAGGGCGAGCTGATGCTGGACTGCGAGCCCACCGACGCCCGCGCCTCGCTCTCGGGCGCCTTCACCGGCACGATCCGCAAGCCGTACGCCGAGGTCGCGGACGACACCTTCGTCTTCGGCATGGGCGACGTCGTCGTCGTCAACGACCCGATCGCGGGCCAGGGCTCCAACAACGCCGCCCACTGCGCCGGGATCTACACCCAGGCCATCCTGGACCGCGGCGACCAGCCGTTCGACCCCGAGTGGATGCAGGCGACCTTCGAGACCTTCTGGGAGACCCGTGCCCAGCACTCGACCGGTCTGACCGACGCGCTGCTCAACCCGCTTCCCGACCACGTGCAGCAGGTGCTCGGCGCGGCCACACAGCACCAGGCCGTGGCGGACCGATTCACCCGGCTGTTCCCGCACCCCGAGGATCTCGGACCGTTCCTCGGCGACCCGGAGGCGGCGCTCGCGTACGTCGCAGAGGTCGCTCAGGCGGACGCGGCCACCCGGGCTTGACGATTAGGGCAATGCTGTTCTAGGGGTCTAGGCTTGGTAGTCGGTCCAACGTGGGTCTGTCTCGTCGTGCCTCGCGGCTGCCCGGTCAGCGCGCTTCTGTGCGCTCGCGGGTGAGACATGCAGATGGCTTCACGAGGTCCACTCCGAACATTCGGAGAGGTTCCCGGACCGCCCGCGGGTCATCCGATCCGTGGTTTGAACGGTAGATGACCGACCAACAGATTGCAGAGGGCATGCCGAAGAAAGAAGGCGTGATCGAGATCGAGGGCACCGTAGTGGAGGCCCTCCCCAACGCCATGTTCCGTGTGGAGCTGAGCAACGGACACAAGGTTCTCGCCCACATCAGCGGCAAGATGCGACAGCACTACATCCGGATCCTTCCTGAGGACCGCGTGGTGGTGGAGCTGTCTCCCTACGACCTGACGCGCGGTCGGATCGTCTACCGGTACAAGTAGCCAGCCGACGATCAAGAAAGGGCTGACATGAAGGTCAACCCGAGCGTGAAGAAGATCTGTGACAAGTGCAAGGTGATCCGTCGCCACGGCCGCGTCATGGTGATCTGCGAGAACCCGCGCCACAAGCAGCGCCAGGGCTGAGCCCAGCTCGCAGCAACAACTGAATATTCGCATCGAGTCGCTAGGACACGTACGTACGTCCGAAGTCACCTCCGGAGCAGAGGCCGGAGCCCGAGGGTGCCACCCCGGGGCGCGACCCGACCGACACCTCTGTCGAAACGTAAGGAACACAATGGCACGCCTCCAAGGTGTTGATCTTCCGCGCGACAAGCGTGTGGAGATCGCTCTCACCTACATCTACGGCATCGGCCGTACCACCTCGCAGAAGCTCCTCGAGGCCACCGGCGTCAACCCGAACACCCGGGTGCACGCTCTGGCTGAGGACGAGCTGGTCAAGCTCCGTGACGAGATCGAAGCCCAGGGCATCCAGACCGAGGGTGACCTCCGTCGTGAGGTCCAGGCTGACATCCGTCGCAAGATCGAGATCGGCAGCTACCAGGGTCGCCGCCACCGTCAGGGCCTTCCGGTCCGCGGCCAGCGCACCAAGACCAACGCTCGCACCCGCAAGGGCCCGAAGCGCACCGTCGCCGGCAAGAAGAAGGCCAAGTGATCCGACGCCTGTACCGGATTTTTCCGGGCAGCGTTGATCCGGCTTTCGCCTCGATCTCACAGACCAGCCAACACAGGAGTTAATGCATGCCTCCGAAGACCCGACAGGGTGCGACGAAGGTTCGTCGCAAGGAGAAGAAGAACGTCGCTCAGGGCGAGGCCCACATCAAGAGCACGTTCAACAACACGATCGTCACGATCACCGACCCGACCGGTGCGGTGATCTCGTGGGCCTCGGCCGGCACCGTCGGTTTCAAGGGCTCGCGTAAGTCCACCCCGTTCGCCGCTCAGATGGCCGCGGAGGCCGCTGGCCGTCGCGCGATGGACCACGGCATGAAGAAGATCGACGTCTTCGTGAAGGGCCCGGGCTCGGGCCGCGAGACCGCGATCCGCTCCCTGGGTGCGATCGGCCTCGAGGTCGGCACCATCCAGGACGTCACGCCGGCCCCGCACAACGGTTGCCGTCCGCCCAAGCGCCGCCGCGTTTGATCCCCACCGAGACATAGAAGGAGACTGAAGAGTAATGGCCCGTTACACCGGACCCATGACCCGCAAGTCGCGCCGTCTCGGTGTCGACCTTGTCGGCAACGACGCGGCGTTCGAGAAGCGCCCCTACCCTCCCGGCCAGCACGGCCGCGGCCGCATCAAGGAGAGCGAATACCTCCTCCAGCTTCGTGAGAAGCAGAAGGCTCGCTTCACCTACGGCGTGATGGAGAAGCAGTTCGCTTCCTACTACGCCGAGGCCCACCGCCGCGGTGGCAAGACCGGCGACAACCTCCTGGTGCTCCTCGAGGGCCGCCTGGACAACGTCGTCTACCGTGCCGGCTTCGCCCGCACCCGCCGCCAGGCCCGCCAGCTGGTCGTTCACGGCCACTTCCTGGTCAACGGCAAGAAGGTCAACGTGCCTTCGTTCCAGGTCTCGGCTCACGACGTCATCGACGTTCGCGAGAAGTCGCTGGAGATGACCCCGTTCATCGTGGCTCGCGAGACCCACGGCGAGCGCGTCGTCCCGGCCTGGCTCGAGGCTGTCCCGAACCGGATGCGCATCCTGGTTCACCAGCTCCCCGTCCGGGCTCAGATCGACGTCCCGGTCCAGGAGCAGCTGATCGTCGAGTACTACTCGAAGCTCTGATCAGACCCACGCAGTAACCACGGTGAGTCCCCGGCGTTCAAACTTCACAGAAGACGTACGCCGGGGCCTTGCCGCCCCCACAGCCTTCCGTCATCACCCCTTGAAGTTCGGGTCCGTCAAATAGCGGTCGGCCCGGAAAGGACAAATCAGTGCTTATCGCACAGCGCCCCACCCTGTCGGAAGAGTCCGTCGAGGAGTTCCGCTCCCGCTTCGTGATCGAGCCCCTCGAGCCGGGCTTCGGTTACACGCTGGGCAACTCTCTTCGCCGCACCCTGCTCTCCTCGATCCCCGGTGCTTCGGTCACCTCGATCAAGATCGACGGCGTCCTCCACGAGTTCTCGACCATCGAGGGCGTCAAGGAAGATGTCACCGAGATCATCCTCAACCTCAAGGGTCTGGTCGTCTCCTCGGAGCACGACGAGCCCGTCACCATGTACCTGCGCAAGTCCGGTGCCGGTGACGTCACCGCTGCCGACATCGCGCCGCCGGCCGGTGTCGAGGTGCACAACCCCGACCTGAAGATCGCGACGCTGTCCGACAAGGGCAAGATCGAGCTCGAGCTCGTCGTCGAGCGTGGCCGTGGCTACGTCTCCGCCGTCCAGAACAAGGGCGCCGAGAACGAGATCGGCCGCATCCCGGTCGACTCGATCTACTCGCCGGTCCTCAAGGTCAGCTACAAGGTCGAGGCCACCCGTGTCGAGCAGCGCACCGACTTCGACAAGCTCGTCATCGACGTCGAGACCAAGCCGTCGATCGCTCCCCGCGACGCGATCGCCTCGGCCGGTAAGACCCTGGTCGAGCTCTTCGGGCTGGCCCGCGAGCTGAACGTCGACGCCGAGGGCATCGACATCGGCCCGTCGCCGGTCGACGAGCAGCTCGCCGCCGACCTCGCCCTCCCGGTCGAGGACCTGCAGCTGACCGTTCGCTCCTACAACTGCCTCAAGCGCGAGGGCATCCACACCGTGGGTGAGCTCATCTCGCGCTCGGAGCAGGACCTGCTCGACATCCGCAACTTCGGCGCCAAGTCGATCGACGAGGTCAAGCTGAAGCTGCACGAGATGGGCCTGTCCCTCAAGGACAGCGCTCCGGGCTTCGACCCGTCCGCCGCCCTCGCCGCCTACGGCGACGATGACGACGACGCGTTCGTCGAGGACGAGCAGTACTGAGTTTCCACCAAAACCGCCCCGTGAGGGGCGTCTACCCCGGTACCTGATACGGCCGGAGAGAAGGAGCAGGCACGATGCCTACCCCGAAGAAGGGTGCCCGTTTCGGCGGCTCGCCCGCGCACCAGAAGCTGATCCTCTCGAACCTCGCCACCGCGCTGTTCGAGAACGGCCGCATCACCACCACCGAGGCCAAGGCCCGGCACCTCCGCCCCGTCGCGGAGAAGCTGATCACCAAGGCCAAGAAGGGTGACCTGCACAACCGTCGCGAGGTTCTCAAGACCATCCGCGACAAGTCCGTCGTGCACACCCTCTTCACCGAGATCGCCGAGCAGTTCGCGGAGCGTCCGGGTGGCTACACCCGGATCACCAAGATCGGTCCCCGCAAGGGCGACAACGCTCCGATGGCTGTGATCGAGCTCGTCAACGAGGCCTACGAGCCGAAGACCAAGGCTGCTCCGGCTGCCGCGGCTCCGGTTGAGGCCCCCGTCGAGGAGGCCCCGGTCGAGGAGACCGCCGCCGACGAGACCGAGGTCGTCGAGACCGAGGCTGCTGCCGAGGAGGCTCCCGCCGAGGAGACCACCACGGACGAGGCCAAGGCCTGATCTGGTTCTGAACTGTGGCCCGTCACCCGCGAGGGTGACGGGCCACTGTCATTTTCCGGCGACCGGCTCGGATCGGGCCAGCAGCCAGCAGATGACTCCGCCGACCACCATGACCACGGTCGTCGCGACGGTCGAGAGGGCCGAGAGCAGTTGCGCGGCGGCGATGTTGTCGAGCGACATGGCCGGCGCCAGCGCGAGCGACAGCGGCACCTGCACCACGATGAGCAGCACGTAGGTGATGGGCAGCCCGATCAGCCAACGACGGCCGGCCCAGGCAGCACATCCCCAGCCGGCCAGCACCAGCATGAGGAACAGCGGTCCGAGAAAGCCGATGACGGCTGGGTTGTAGAAGTCCAGCAGTCTGATGAGGCCGTACCAGAACACCGTGCTCAACAGCCAGGAGAGCATCGGCAGCACGATGCCGAGGAGCTGGCCCGTCGGGGTGCGGGCGATGTACGCTGCGCCACCTGCCACCACGGCGTACAGCAGCGCGTTGAGCACGATGGTCACGATGTTGGAGATGGACATGCTGGCGATCGTGCCGCCGAGGAAGTACGTCAGGGCGAACCCGATCAGGGCGATCGCGATCTGCAGGATCAGCACGGCGACGATCACGGCGATGGTGGCGCCCATGGTCGATCGAGGGGCGGACCCGGTGGCGTGGGTCGGTGGCAGCGGCGTCGGGGGCGGCGGGGGAGGCGGCGCGGCGTGGCTCATGGCAGGCAGCCTGCCGGACTCGCTGCATGCCTGACCACCCCTTTCAGCGAAGGGGTTTCAACGATCGGCCATCAGAGGCTGGCGAGGAAGGTGGCGCCGTCGAGGCTACCGGGCTCGGCGCCGGTGCGGGCGATGTCGTGGACCGCGCGCTGGATGGCCTCGTTGGCCGGGGTCGGGACGCCGTGGAGGCGACCGAGCAGCACGATCTCGCCGGAGAGGTAGTCGATCTCGACGCCGGTGCCGCGGGTGAGGCTCTGCCAGGTCGAGCTGTTGTTGGCACGGCCGCGTCCGGTGATGTGGTCGGCTCGCCGCGTACGGTCCTGGTCTGCCGTCACGACGCTGATGCCAGCGGCAGCGAGGGCGGCCTCCGCCTCGGCCAGGCAGCGGGCGTAGATCTCCTCGTCATGGGGGCCGGGGGCGATCGCGGCGTCGATGCCGTTGCCGAGGTTGTTGAGGAGCTTGCGGTGCTTCCAGGCCATGATGTCGGCACACGGCTCGCTCAGGAAACCCGCCTTGACCAGGTCGTTCGCGATTGCGGTGGCAGTCTCGTCGACGCCGGTGGGATAGCGGCCGATGTCGAGGATGCCGGGCTTGTTGCGGGAGTCCTGGACGACCACGCCCGGGGTCAGGAAGGTGGCGGGGAGGACGACGTGGATGGCGTACGTCCGGGCGAAGCGGCGCAGGATCCGCGGCTCGTTCGCGACGCCGTTCTGCATCGCTACGACCGGCGTGTCCGGCGGAGCGTATGCAGCCAGGTCCTCGAGCGCGGCCTCGGTCTGCTGGCCCTTGACGCTGAGGAGCACGACGGTGTCCTCGGTCCAGGCGATCTGGCTCGCGTCCTCGACGGCGGGTACGTCGAGGGTGAGCAAGCCGTCGGGGGTGTCGAGGGTGAGGCCCTGCTCGCGGATCACCCGGAGGTGCTCGCCGCGAGCCACGAGAGTGACGTCGACACCTGCACGGTGCAGCAGCCCGCCGGTTACCCCACCGACAGCCCCGGCACCGAAGATCACGTAGCGCATGCGCCGAGTCTGGCAAACGACGTTGTCGCTGCGAGAATGGGCCCGTGCGCATCAGGATCGACCTCGCCTACGACGGCACCATGTTTCACGGCTGGGCGACCCAGCCGGGGCTGCGCACCGTCCAGGGGGAGCTCCAGAACGCGCTGGCGACCGCGCTGCGGGTGCCGGCGACGGGGGAGCGGTCCCAGGTGTGGGTGACGGTCGCTGGTCGTACTGACTCGGGTGTGCACGCCCGCGGACAGGTCGCCCACTTCGACATCGGCGCCGAGGTGCTCGAGTCCTCGCGGGGACGGTCCGAGCAGTCGCCGATCGACTCACTGGTGCGCCGCTTGAACGGGATCCTCCCCGCCGACCTGCGCGTTCGTGCCGCCGTCGAGGCGCCGGTGGGCTTCAACGCCCGGTTCTCGGCGTTGTGGCGACGCTACGTCTACCGGATCGTGGACGACCCGGCGTACGTCGACCCGCTGCAGCGCGGGCACGTGCTCTACCGGACGCGCCCGCTCGACCTGGCGCTGATGAACGTCGCCTCCGCCGACCTCATCGGGCTCAACGACTTCGCCTCCTTCTGCAAGCCGCGCGAGGGCGCGACCACGATCCGCGATCTGCGCCAGCTCAGCTGGGAACGGCGCCCCGACGGGATCATCGAGGCGACCGTCCTCGCCGATGCCTTCTGCCACTCCATGGTGCGCTCGCTGGTCGGGTGCCTGATGGTGATCGGTGAGGGCCGCAAGGACGTCACCTGGGCCAAGGAGTCGCTGGCCTCGCGTTCGCGGTCCTCGTCGATCCCGATCGCGCCGGCCAACGGCCTGACCCTCGAAGAGGTCGCGTACCCGCCCGACGAGATGCTGGCGGCCCAGCACGAACGCACCATGAATCGCAGAGAGGCGAGCGAGCTTGACCGGGACCGATGACGAGCACTACTTCTCCGCCGACCCGTCGGTGCCCTTCGAGCGGATCCCCGTCTCGACGACCGTGTGGGACATGGATCTCTCGCTGGTCTCGGGGTCGGGGGTCTTCGCCAAGGGACGCCTCGACATCGGCACCTCGGTGCTGTTCAAGGAGACCGAGCCGCCCTCACTGAAGCCCGGCGCACGGGTCCTCGACCTCGGCTGCGGCTACGGCATGATCGGGCTCGCCCTGGGTCTCGCGGTGCCGGAGGCGTACGTCACCGGGGTCGACGTCAACGAGCGCGCGGTCCTGCTGGCCAACGAGAACGCGGCGAAGCTGGGTCTGGGGGATCGGTATCGCGCCGCAGTGCCGGCCGAGGTCGACCCGGAGACGACGTACGACGAGATCTGGAGCAACCCGCCGATCCGGATCGGCAAGCCGGCCCTCCACGAGCTGCTCCTGACCTGGCTCCCGCGTCTGGCCCCTGACGGCCGAGCGGTCATGGTCGTCGGCAAGAACCTCGGTGGCGACTCGCTGCAGCGCTGGATCACAGAGCAGGGCTACCCCACCACCCGCATCGGCAGCGCCAAGGGCTTCCGCGTCCTGGAGACCCGCCGCTCCTGAACGGTCCAGATGCCGGTATCCGCCATCTCGCGCGTCTCGCGGCCAGTCGCGCGGGGTGCGCTGCCAGACTCCGTCCATGACCAGTCCCGCGATGACGACCCCCGCGCTGACGAACCGCCAGCGCCTGGCCCGCTCCTACAAGGCCTGGGGCGTCGCCGCGCTGTTGAGCCTGGTGACGGTGCTGCCTGTCTACCTTGCCGTCACGAGCTCCGGGATCGAGCTGTCGCGGCTGATGAGCGTGCCGGTGATGGTCGTCGTGGGGCTGATCGGGCCGGTGGTCGGGGCGTACCTGAGCATGCGCTCCGGGCTCGGTCGATTCTGCACCGGGGCCGCCTTCGTGATCATCGCGACCCCGATGACGAGCCTGCCGCTGCTGGCGATCCCGGCGTACGTCCTGGCGCCCTGGATCGCCGTGGCGATCAGTGAGGAGCCGGTACCTCAGCGCCGGAACGGCTGAGAGAGATCAGGCCGGGACCGGGTCCTTGGCGAGCCGGGATGGTTCCTGGCGACCGGTCCAGGCGCAAATCTGAGTATCCGTGCGGATGTGGCGACCTACGGGGGTGGCCAGGCTCGTTGGGTGAGCAGAGCGCACCCAACCTGGTATGGCAACGTCATCCGTTCGTACGTCGCGTGGCTGATCGCCGCTGCCATGGCGCTGGCGGCCGCATGGCCGCTCTGGCACTCCTCGCAGACCAATCCTGGCGTGGACGCTGTCGCTGCCTTCGTGGGGTCGATCGTCGTGTTTCTGGCCGTCGGAGTCGTCGCGGGTGTTGTCATGAACCGCGTCGTCTCTTTGCCCTACGCGAGCAGTTTGGCCACGTTGGTGTGCCTCGGGCTGGCCCTCGTGATCTTGGTTGTGGACCTGCGTCTGGTGTGGTGGCTGCTCGCTGTTGCGCCGGGCATCGGCGCAGCAGTCGCCGCGATCCCGGGGGCTTCAGGGGCCACCTGCGAGTGGATCTGCCTGTGGATCTACGGCTTCCTGCTGATCGAGCTGGTCGTCATCTTCCTCATCTGGGCGTGATCAGGCCGGGACAGGGTCCTTGGCCAGTCGGACCGGGAGGCGGTCGAGGCTGTAGACGACGGAGAGGTCGCGCCAGCCGAGGTCGCCGGGGTCGTCGGTGGCCATGGCCAGGTCGGGGAAGCGGCGGGCCAGGCCGGTCAGCGCCGCGCGGAGCTCCATGCGGGCCAGCTCGGCGCCGACGCAGCGGTGCATGCCGTGGCCGAAGGCGAAGTGCATGGTGTCGGCGTTGCGGAGGTCGAACTGCTCCGGCTTCGGCATGACCGCGGGGTCGCGGTTGGCGCCGGTGAGGCTGACCAGGACGACGGCGCCCTTCTTGATCGGTACGCCGAAGAGATCGTGGTCCTCGCGGGCGAACCGCGGGAAGGCGAGCTGCACCGGGCACAGGTAGCGGAGCAGCTCCTCGACGACCTTGTCGACCTCGGCCCTGTCGCCGGAGCGGAGGATCTCGTACGCCTCCGGGTTCTGCATCAGGACGTAGGCGCCCATGGAGAGCATCGAGGCGGAGGTCTCGTAGCCGCCGAGGAAGACGCCATCGGCGAGGCCGCCGAGCTCGACGTCGTCGTACTCCGCGCCCTTGTTGCGGATGATCTCGCCGATCATGCCGTCGCCGGGGTTGGCGCGCTGCTGGCGGACCTGCTCGATGAGGAACGTCCTGGTCTCGGTCGCGGCGCCGAAGGATCCGGCGCCACCCTCCGAGAGGTCGAAGCGGGCCATGCCGAGCTTGTGGAACTCCTCGCGTACGTCCTCGGGCATGCCGAGCAGCTCGCAGATCACCCGGAACGGGATCTCGAAGCCGAAGTGCTGGACCAGGTCGACCTCGGGGCCGTGGGACTCCATGTCGTCGAGGGCGTCGGTGACGATCCGGTCGATCATGTCGGTGAGACGACCAAGGCGGCGCATGGTGAACTCCGGGGTCAGCAGGCCGCGGAGCTTGGTGTGGTCGGGCGGGTCGGTCATGCCGAGGCCACCGATGCCCTCGGCGTCGGTGCGCTTGCGGGTGCCGAGCAGGTGGCGCATGTCGTTGGAGTAGGCGTTCTTGTCTGCCAGGACGTGCTTGGACTCGGCGTGCCCGGTGACCAGCACGATGTCGAGACCGAGCACCGAGCCGAGCTTGGCGACCGGCGCCTGCTCGCGGCTCTCGGCGAGCAGCGGCACCGGGTCGACGCCGTCACGGCGCAGCGGGAAGGTCAGGTGCTCGGGGATCTTGCGCAGCGTGGTGATGTCGGGAATCGGCGACTCCTTGCCCCGCATCGCGAACTGCAGGGCAAGCTTGCGGACGCGCTCGGTCAGCGGTCGCGTCATCGCCCGTAGAAAGGAGGGCACCTGGGCAGCAATCGGCATGCGGCCCAGTCTGGACCATCGTCAATCGACGGTCATCAGGAATACCCCTGGTTTGACGGTGTGTCTTGGCTCACCTCTCGGGGGAGTCCCGGATCACCCGTGGAGCACGGTCCTGAACAGCGCACACGTCTCCTCGATCGCGAGCTGTGCCGCCTGCGAGTGCTGGCCCATGGCGAAGAAGCCGTGGATGAGTCCGTCGCAGTGGTGGTAGGTCGTGGGGACCCCCGAGCTCTCCAGCGCCTTGGCGTACGCGATGCCCTCGTCGCGCAACGGGTCGAACTCCGCGGTCACCACGACCGCCGGTGCCAGACCCTCGAGGTTGCCCTTGATCGGGCTCAGCCGCGGGTCGGCGCGGTCGGCGTCGCCCACGTAGTTGTCGGAGAACCACTTCATCGTCGGCAGCTCGAGGAAGTAGCCGTGGCCGTTCTCCGCATAGGACGGGTAGCCGCTGGTCATGTCGGTCCCCGGGTAGATCAGCAGCTGGCCGGCGAGCTCGCGCCCCTCGTCGCGGAAGGCCTGGGCGACCACGGCCGACAGGTTGCCGCCGGCACTGTCGCCGGCGACCGCGACCCGGCCGTCACCGCCGAGCGTCGCGGCGTTGTCGCTGACCCAGCGAGCGGCGGTCAGCGCGTCGTCGTAGGCGGCGGGGAAGGGGTGCTCGGGGGCGAGCCGGTAGTCGACCGCGACGACCACGGCGTCACAGATGGTGGAGAGGTTGCGGGCCTGGTCCTCGTGGGTGTCGAGGTCGCCGACGACCCAGCCGCCGCCGTGGAACATCACGATCGTGGGCAGCGGCCCCTCCGTCGTGGGCCGGTAGATGCGTACGTCCAGGTCGCCGGCCGGCCCTGGGACCACCGCGCTCTCCACCGATCCGACTGGTGGAAGTGGGATGCCCTCGCCCAACGCACGGTAGAGCGCTCGTGCCGTCGGCGGGTCGAAGGACTCCAGGGGCTGGCCCTTCGCGAAGAGGGTGAGCAGGTCAGCGATCTGGCTGTCGAGCGGAGGCATGGCGACAGTCATATCGCTATTAGCCAAAATGTGTCGAGCGTCACGTTCTACTGATGGGACCGCTTTACGCAGAACGTCTGCCGGGCAGACCCGAATAACCATTCGACACGGGTGCCAGACTGGACGGTTGTGGGACATGTGGACGTTGCTGGAGTGAGATTCCAGCTGCCTGACGGACGAGTGCTGCTCGACGACGTCTCCTTCCGGGTGGGTGAGGGCGCGAAGGTGGCGCTGGTCGGCGCCAACGGCGCCGGGAAGACGACGCTGCTGCGGATCGTCACCGGTGAGCTGACCCCGACGGCGGGATCCGTCGTGCGCTCGGGCGGCCTCGGGGTGATGCGGCAAATGGTCGGCAAGGGCTCCTCGACCGTCGGTGAGCTGCTGCTCTCGGTGGCGCCCGCGCGGGTGCGCGAGGCGGCGGCCGCCGTGGACGCGTGCGAGCTGGAGCTGATGTCGTCGGACGACGAGCGGCTGCAGATGCGCTACGCGACCGCGCTGGCGGAGTACGCCGACGCCGGCGGCTACGACATCGAGGTCGTCTGGGACGTGTGCACCATGGCCGGGCTCGGGGTGCCGTACGACCGCGCTCGCTACCGCTCCCTGGACACCCTGTCCGGCGGCGAGCAGAAGCGGCTGGTGCTCGAATTCCTGCTGCGCGGACCCGACGAGGTGCTGTTGCTCGACGAGCCCGACAACTTCCTCGACGTGCCCGGCAAGATCTGGCTGGAGCAGCGCATCCGGGAGTCGCCGAAGACGATCCTCTACGTCAGTCACGACCGTGAGCTGCTGGACAACACCGCGACCAGGGTGGTCACGGTCGAGCTCGGCGCGTCCGGCGCCGGCAACAGCACGTGGACGCATCCGGGTGGGTTCGCCTCCTACCACGAGGCCCGCAAGGACCGGTTCCTGCGCTTCGAGGAGCTGCGCCGTCGCTGGGACGAGGAGCACGCCAAGATCAAGGCGCTGGTCCTGCGGCTGAAGGTCAAGTCGGAGTACAACGACGGGATGTCCAGCCAGTACAGGGCGGCCCAGACGCGGCTCCGGAAGTTCGAGGAGGCCGGGCCGCCCGTCGAGCAGCCACGAGAGCAGGCGGTGCAGATGCGGCTGCGTGGCGGGCGCACCGGCAAGCGGGCGGTCGTCTGCGAGACGCTCGAGCTCACCGGACTGATGCGCCCGTTCGACCTGGAGGTCTGGTACGGCGAGCGGGTTGCTGTGCTCGGCTCCAACGGCTCGGGTAAATCCCACTTTCTGCGGCTGCTCGCCCGCGGCGGCACCGACCCGGACGTGGAGCACCGCCCGGTCGAGGACACTCCCATCGAGCCGGTCCGCCACCGTGGGAAGGCCAAGCTCGGCGCCCGCGTGCGGCCGGGCTGGTTCGTGCAGACCCATGCGCATCCGGAGCTGGTGGGGCGTACGTTGCTCGACATCCTGCACCGCGGTGAGGGCTCGCCCGGCGGGCGAGGGCGCACGGGTATGGGGCGCGAGGCCGCCTCCCGGGTGCTCGACCGCTACGAGCTCGCGCACGCCGCGGAGCAGACCTTCGAGTCGCTCTCGGGCGGACAGCAGGCGCGCTTCCAGATCCTGCTGCTCGAGCTGAGCGGCGCCACCCTGCTGCTGCTCGACGAGCCGACCGACAACCTCGACGTCCAGTCCGCCGAGGCGCTCGAAGCAGGGCTGGAGTCGTTCGAGGGCACCGTCGTCGCGGTCACCCACGACCGCTGGTTCGCCCGTGGCTTCGACCGCTACCTGGTCTACGGCGCCAACGGTGATGTCTATGAGTCCCCGGAGCCGGTCTGGGACGAGACGAGAGTGGAGAGGTCCCGATGAGTGAGCTGGTGATCGAGCGGGTCGACCCGTTCGACGACGACGTCTTCGATGCGTGGTACGACGTGATGACCACGTCGTGGCTCGACGTACGCGGCCCCGACGCGGACCTGTGGGCGCGCGAGGAGCAGCGCGTCGAGCTGCAGCAGCAGACCGAGAAGACCGACCGGAGGGCGTACGTCGGCCGTGTCGGTGGTGAGGCGGTCGCCGCCGCCTGGATGGCCATGCCGCTGCTCGACAACCTCCACCGGGCGACTCTCGTGGCCGCCGTGCTGCCGGCCCACCGGCGACGGGGCCATGGCGCCGGTCTGCTCGACCATGTCGAGGCGGAGGCGCGCGCCCAGGGGCGTACGTCGCTGACGGGTGAGGTCTGGTGGCCCTGGTCGCTCGGGTCCGGCGGTGAGGGATCGCCGGGACGGGACTTCGGGATCGCCCGGGGCTATGCGCCCGCTCTGGTCGAGGTACGCCGCCTGCTCCGGCTCCCCGTGCCGGACGACGTCCTCGACCGGCTGGCGGCGGAGGCCGCGGAGAAGCACGGCGACTACACGCTGCGGTCCTGGGTCGGCCGGGTGCCCGACGACATCGTGGAGAGCTGGGCGGTGCTCGACGCCAGCCTCGAGACCGAGGCGCCGACCGGCGACCTGGACATCGAGGCGCTCGAGCCCGACGTGGCGAAGGTGCGCGAGACCGAGCAGCTGGTCGCGGCCCAGAAGCGCACCCTCTACCACTCGGTGGCGCTGGACGCCGGCGGCCGAGTGGTGGCGTACACGGTGATCGGCTACTCGAGCCTGGACGGCAACAGCTATCAGTGGGGCACCCTGGTTGAAGGGGCTCACCGGGGCCACCGGCTCGGGCTGGCGGTCAAGGTCGCCAACCTCAGGCTGCTCCAGTCCGAGCGGCCCGAGGTGCCGACCCTGACGACCTACAACGCCGAGGTCAACGCCCACATGATCCAGGTCAACGAGGCCATGGGCTTCGAACCGGTCGAGTGGCTGTGCAGCATCCAGAAACAGGTCTCCTGAGCACGAGAGCGCCTCATCCCGGTCAAAGACGGGGATGAGGCGCTCGCGGTGTTGGCACCCCGCGACGCTGGTTCCCTGCGGGCCCCAGCGTCTCGCGGGGAGATCAGGATGCGTCGGAGTCCAGGGTGACCTTCGCGGTCTGCTCCTCGCCGTTGCGTGACCAGGTGACCTCGACCTCGTCGGCCGGGCGGTAGGAGCGGACGGTCGCCACCAGGGAGTCAGATCCGGTGATGACGTGGTCGTCCACCTTGGTGATGATGTCGCCCTTCTCGAGGCCCGCCTTCTGGGCGGTGCTGCCCTCGCTGACCTCCTGGACCTGGGCGCCGGTGACCGAGGTCTGACCGTTCTGGGCCTGGGGGGCGTCCGAGACCGAGATGCCGAACTGCGCGTGGGTGGCCTGCTCGCCCTTCTCGAGCTGCTCGACGATCGGGCGGATCTCGTCGATCGGGATGGCGAACCCGATGCCGATCGAGCCGGCGTCCTCGCCGTTCGCCCCTGTGCTGGAGCGGATCGAGGCGTTGATGCCGACGAGGTTGCCGTTGAGGTCGACGAGCGCGCCACCCGAGTTGCCCGGGTTGATCGCCGCGTCGGTCTGCACCGCGGGGTAGACGGTCGCGGCGCCGCTCTGGTCGACGCCGACGTTGACCGGGCGGCCGAGCGCGCTGACGATGCCGGTGGTCACCGTGGAGTCGAGCCCGAACGGAGAGCCGATCGCCACGACGCTCTGGCCGACGGTCAGGTTGGAGGACTTGCCCATCGTGATCGGCGTGAGGCCGGAGACGCCGCTCGCCTTGATCACGGCGGTGTCGGTGAGCGGATCGGTCCCGAGGACTTCGGCAGAGGCCGACGTACCGTCGTTGAAGTCGACCGTCACCGTGCCACCGTCGGCCGCGAGCTCGACCACGTGGTTGTTGGTCAGGATCGTGCCGTCGGAGGAGATGACGACCCCGGAGCCCGAGCCGGAGCCCTGCTGGGAGGTGACCTCGATCTTCACGACGGAGGGGAGCACCTTCGCCGAGACCTTCTCGATGCTGCCCTCGGGGGCCTTCGCGTCGACGACCTGCGAGGTGGCCGGGGTGTTCGCCCCGCCGCCGATGCCGTCACCGTTGAGGGCGCCGTAGACGGCCGCGCCACCGACCCCGGCGGCGCCACCTGCGACCAGGGCACCGGCGAGGACCGCGGCGACGAGCCCGGTGCGGCCCGCGGCGCGCTTCTTGATGGGAGAGCCGGGGGCGGGCACGGCCGGCATGACGGAGGTCTGGGCGGGCGGGGGCGCGAACGGACCGGCGGGAGGCTGGGTGGGGCCGGCCGGAGCCGGGGGAGTCCACTGCGGCGGGGTCCCACTCGGCTGCGGAGGAGGGATTTCGGTCATGTCTTCGAGTGTGGCCAGTGTCCCTGTGAGCCGGCTGAGACGGGGCTATGCGGTCTCGAAGAGAAGACTCAGGACCTATTCGGCCTCGATCCGCAGGGTCACCTGCTTGAGCAGAGCCGCCAGCTCCGTACGCCGCTCCGGGGTCAGCGTCTCCAGAAGCCTGGTCTCGGCCTCACCGCGCAGGTCCATCGCCCGTCGCCAGATCTCGATACCGGCCTTCGTCGCCTCGACGCTGATCTTGCGACGGTCCTCGACCGATGCCGTACGCCGCACCCACCCGGACTTCTCCATGCTGTCGAGGCGGCCCGTCATCCCGGCCGGGCTGATGTCGAGGTCCTTCGCGAGAGCCGTGGGCGAGGCGTGGCCGGGGGTGTCGCGGATCATCAGCATGTGGAGCGTCTTGTATTCGAAGTCGGCCAGTCCGACCTCGCCGGCCGCCGCCGCGCGAGCGTCGTTGAAGAACTTCGCGATGAACCCGATTCGGACCGTGATCGCCTCGATCTCGTCGTCGAAGTCGATGTCGAGCCAGTGGTCGCGCCAACGAGCCACGTGCCGGTCGGCCCGGTCCTCAGGGAGGTCGTCATCGAGCGTCTCAGAGGGTCGCAACTCGGACATGATCCGATCCTACCCTTCGCCGGCTGATAATTCGTTGACGAATAGTTCGCTAGCGAAGTATCGTCAAGATATGACCGCCACGACCGAGCCACCGACGCTGCCCCCGGCCAAGCGTCGTTCGCCGCTGAGTCATCGCAACTTCCGCCGGCTCGTCACCGGGACGGCGTCCTCGTCGCTGGGCAACGCGATCACCCCGGTGGCGCTGGCGTTCGCGGTGCTCGACCTCGGCGGGACCGTCACTCAGCTGGGCATCGTGGAGGCGATCTTCGCGACCTGCCAGGTGGTGACCACGCTGGCCGGGGGAGTGCTCGGCGACCGGGTCTCGCGCAAGCTGATGATGGAAGGCACGGCAGCGATCAGTGCCGTGGTGATCGGCGCACTGGCGGCGACGGTGATCCTCGGGGTGGCAACGATTCCGTCGATCGCGGTGATGGGTGGTCTCGCGGGCATCATCGCGGCGCTCAACCAGCCCTCGGCGATGGCGATGACCAAGGTGGTCGTGCCCGCGGAGGATCTCGGCGCCGCCGTCTCGCTCCGGTCGCTGCTCCAGACCACCGCCTCGACCGTCGGCTACGCCCTCGGTGGTGTGCTCGTCGCCGCGGTGGGGTCAGGCTGGGCGATCATGGTCGACGCGCTCACCTTCGCCGTCGCTGCCGTCGCCTACGCCGGGATGCGGGTGCCCCATGAGCGCCCGCCCCACAAGGCGTCGATGCTCGGCGACCTCGCCGAGGGCTTCCGAGAGGTGATGCGCCACTCGTGGCTGTGGTTCCTCATCCTGCAGGCGCTGCTCTACCACCTGTTCTGGTCGGGGGCGCACAGCGTGCTCGGCCCGATCGTGGTCGGCGAGGGCATCGGCCGGGCGTCGTGGGGCTTCGCGCTCGCCGCCCTGATGGCGGGCTTCTTCGTCGGCGGCCTGTTCTGCCTGAGGTTCCGCCCGCGCCGGCTGCTCTCCGTCGGTGTGTTCTTCCTCGCGATGACCGGCCTCTTCCCGATCTCGATGGCCGTCTCCGACACGCTCTGGCCGATCCTCCTGGGCGCGTTCCTGCACGGGTTCGGGCTGCAGGTCTTCGACATCTTCTGGCAGATCGCGATCCAGCAGGAGATCCCCGAGGAGAAGCTCTCCCGGGTCTACTCCTTCGACATCGTGGGCTCGTTCGTCGCCCGTCCCCTCGGGCTCGCGCTCGTCGGCCCGGTCGCCGTCGCGGTGGGCTTCGACACCTGGCTGTTCGTGGTCGCCGCGGTGATCTCCGGCAGCGCCCTGATGTCGATCTCCTTCGCGGGCGTACGCCGCCTCGAGCGCGCGCCCGAGCAGGCCCTCTAGAGCGGGAGGCCGAGCGCGACCAGGTCCTTGCGGAGCTGCTCGGCCCCGGTGAACTGGATCGCGTGCATGCCCAGCGCTGCCGCGGCGGCCACGTTGGCGACACTGTCGTCGATGAACGCCAGCCGGTCCAACGGCATCCCGGCGCGCTCGGCGACCAGCTGGTAGATCGCCGGGTCGGGCTTGGCCAGGCGCACCTCGCCGGAGACGACGACGTCGCCGAGCAGCTCGATCACGTCGTACGTCGCCGGCGCATGCGGATAGAGCTCGGCCGACCAGTTGGTCAGTCCGAGCTGGGGGAACCCGACCGCGGCGAGCTCGCGGACCATCTCATGGGTGCCGGGGACCGGCCCCAGCAAGGAGAGCGGGAAGTTGTCGACGTACGCCGCTCCGGCGCTGAGCCACTCGGGCGCCGCATCCTCGAGCACCGTGAGGGCCTGGGCCCAGGTGCGGCCGGCGTCCTGGACGTGGTTCCACGATCTGAAGTCGAAGGACTCCATGAACCTGCGGGCATCGGCGTCCCCGACTCCGGCCGCGATCGCCGGGAGCGGGTCCCAGCGGATCAGGACGTTCCCGAAGTCCCAGACGACCCCGTCCACCACGGGGGTGGACGGGGTCTGCACGTCGGGTACCGTCACGCCCAGCGCACGTCGCGCGGGACGAAGGTGAGTCCGCGCTCGCCGGTGTAGATCTGCTTCGGACGGGCGATCTTCTGCTCCTTGTCCTGTACGAGCTCCAGCCACTGCGAGAGCCAGCCCGGCGTACGCCCGATGGCGAACAGCACGGTGAACATCTCCGGCGGGAACTCCAGGGCCTCGTAGATCAGGCCGGAGTAGAAGTCGACGTTGGGGTAGAGCTTGCGCTTGACGAAGTATTCGTCCTCGAGCGCGATCTTCTCCAGCTCCATCGCGATGTTGAGCAGCGGGTTGGTGCCCGTGACCTCGAAGACGTTGAGCGCCTGCTGCTTGATGATCGTCGCGCGCGGGTCGTAGTTCTTGTAGACCCGGTGGCCGAAGCCCATCAGCCGCTCGTTGCCGGCCTTGACGCCCTCGATGAAGGCGGGGATGTTCTCCACCTTGCCGATGCGGCGCAGCATCCGGAGCACGGCCTCGTTGGCGCCGCCGTGGAGCGGGCCGAAGAGGGCGCCGACGCCGGCGGCCACCGAGGAGTAGGGGTCGACCTGGGTCGAGCCCACGCTGCGGACGGCGTTGGCCGAGGCGTTCTGCTCGTGGTCGGCGTGCAGGATGAAGAGCGTGTCGAGCGCCTTCTCGATGCGGTCGTCCGAGGCGTACTTGCTCTCGCTCATCTTGAAGAGCATCGAGAGGAAGTTGCCGGTGTAGGACAGGTCGTTGTCCGGGTAGACGTACGGCTTGCCCTGCGCGTGCCGGAACGCCCATGCGCCCAGCGTCGGCATCTTGGCGATCAGCCGGATGATCTGCAGGCGGCGGTTGTCGGGGTCGGAGATGTTCGCGGCGTCCGGGTAGAACGTCGACATCGCACCGACCGACGCCATGAGCATGCCCATCGGGTGGGCGTCATAGCGGAAGCCCTGCATGAACTCCTTGATGTTCTCGTGCACGAACGTGTGGAAGGTGATCTCGTGCACCCACGCGTCGTACTCCTCCTTGGTCGGCAGCGCGCCGTGGACCAAGAGGTAGGAGACCTCCAGGAAGCTCGACTTCTCGGCGAGCTGCTCGATGGGATAGCCCCGATACTCGAGCACGCCCTTGTCACCGTCGATGAAGGTGACGGAAGATCGGCAAGAAGCGGTGTTGACGAAGCCGGGGTCATAGACCGCCAGGCCAGGACCTTCTTCGTCGGTGGCCGGGTCAGCGGCCTTGATCTTCCCCAGGTCGGCGGCGCGGATGGTGCCGTCGGTGATCGGGATGTCGTACTCCACCCCGGTGCGGTTGTCACGCACTGTTAGAGATTCGGTCACGATCAGCAACGGTAACCCTCTTGAAATCCCCTACGTAACTCGGCGTCCCACCCATTGGCCGATTTCGAGTCAGAGTCGGAACCTGTCACGCGCCGGTTTGGTGTCGCCGGACGGCTCGTCGTCGCCGAACCGGGTCAGCGCATCGCGCAGCCGATGAAGGTCGAGAGCGGTCTGCACAGACCGCTCGTTGAGGGTGTCGTCCTCTCCTCGGAGCGCACGCAGCGCATCCTGGACCTCGGTCTCGCTCGGCTCCCCGGTCATGGGGACATAATCTAGGTGCCCGAACCAAGGCTCGCCTAGTGCGGATCGTCCACGACCTGCTGGTCGGTGCCGTGGGCCACACGCCACAGCAGCAGCGTGACCGCCGCGCGCTGCCGTCCCCGCCCCTTGATGGGCGAGTAGCCGAGCTGACCACTCAGCCACGTCAGCCGCTCCTGCAGCGTCGAATGGTGCACATGGAGCATCGCGGCCGACTGTCGCAGGCTCGGCTGGTCCAGCACCGCGTAGAGGGTGTCCACGACCCACGGATGACCGGCGAGCAGCTCCTCCAGACGTCGTACGTCACCCACCCCCGCCGCCTCGTCGGCGCTGATCCGCTCGGCGATGACGGCAAGTGCGCCGAGGTCGTCGTAGCGGACCACCGCGGGGGCGAGACCGCCGACGTCGGCGGCCAGCCGGAGGGCCGTCCGTGCCTGCTCCAGCGCGTTCGGGAGCTGAAGCGGGTCGGGGGCTACGGCGGCCCCCGCGCGGACGCCGTCCGGGATGGTGGGCGTGCCAGGAAGCAGTGCGACCACGAGAGCGCCGACCGTGCTGATCAGCGTCGCCCGCAGGTGGACCGAGGTGCTCAGCACGACCGTGACGGGGCCCGTCAGGCCGAGCCGTGCGACCGCGTCACGCCGGTCGGAATCGGTCGCGTCGGGGTCGCACGCGATCCTGACCAGCCCGCTGGTCGAGGGGTCGGACGCGCCCGTGCTGAGAGCCTGCAGCGCGCGGGCGGCGCGCTCGAGGATGAGCGCGTCGAGCGGGCCTGCGTCCCCGGTGCGCTCGAGCCAGAGCCATGATCCGGGCTGGCCGGGGATCGGCGCGTGATGCCAGCTGCCCTCGGTCTCGCCGGTCAGTGTGCGGCCGTCGGGCGCGAACCGCTTGACGAGGCCGCGGGCGGCGTCGTGGAGGCCTGCGGGGGAGCCGGCCAGCGCGGCCGCGGCGCGCACGACCGCGGCGGTCGAGGCCCGTTCGTCCACGAGCCGGTCGAAGTGGTCGATGACGCGCAGCGCACTGGCCGTGTCGTCGTCGACCACCTCGAGCTTGCCGATCAGATCTCGCACCTGAACCTCCCTGGCCTACTCTCGCCCACGGAAGGCGAGCAAGCCAGCGAATCAGGCCTCGAGTGCCCTGCGGACGAACTCGTCACGGGTCGCGATCGAGGCACGGGAGACCGCGGCGTGCCCGGCCATCATGTCGAACCCGTGGAACCCGCCGCCCCACATGTGGAGATCGACGCTGACGCCGGCCTCCGAGAGTCGGCGCGCATAGGTCAGCGTCTCGTCGCGGAACGTCTCCGTCGAGCCGGTGTCGATGTAGGTGCGGGGGAGGCCGGTGAGGTCCTCGGCGCGTGCGGGGGCGGCGTACGGGGAGACGTCGGGGCCACCCCGGCGTTCGCCGAGCAGTGCCGTCCAGCCGAACAGGTTGGCCTCGCGGTCCCAGACTCCCTCGTCGTCGAGCATCCGGCTGCTGTGGGTCTCGAAGCGGTCGTCGAGCATCGGGCAGATGAGGATCTGGTGGCTCAGCTTCGGGAAGGACCGGTCGCGGGCGAGCAGCGCCGTGCCTGCGGCCAGGCCGCCGCCGGCGCTGGCTCCCGCGATCATGAGGTGCTCGGGGTCGATGCCGAGCTCAGCGGCGTTCTTCGCGGTCCAGACCAGGCCGGCGTAGCAGTCCTCCACGGGCGCGGGGTCGGGATGCTCCGGGGCGAGGCGGTACTCCACCGACACGACCACGGCGGTGCCGTCTGCGACGTGCGGGAGGAAGGCCTCCACGCCGAACACCCGATTTCCGATCACCATGCCGCCGCCGTGGATGTGGTAGATCACCGGGCGCGGCGGCCCCTCGACGGTCGGGCTCAGGATCAGCAGCGTGATGTCGGGGGCGCCCTCCGGGCCGGGAACCTGCCGCTCCTCGACCCTGACCGCGCCGCCGACGGTCAGATCCGCCGGCTCCATGCCGGGGAACCCGTCGGCGCTCTGCTGCCGTATCAGCGGGAGGATCTCCGCCGAGAAGGGCGGGATGCCCTGGCGTACCGCCTCGAGGACCGGCACGAGCTCGGGATCGAACGGCGGCCGGATGGGGGTGTCGGGGTAGATCTCGCTGGTGGTCGTCTCGGTCATGGCCACTCCTTCGTCGGGGGTGCCCCCAGCCTCCCTCGTGACTGTTGCCCACGGAACCCGGCCTGTGGCGGGAATCACATCCGCTGCCCCCGCCATCCGGCGGGCGGGGTGCTGCGAGAAACCGATGTGCGGTCGAGGGGTACGCCGGGGGAGAATGGGTGACCTCATGTCCGAGTCCGCCCAGCCCGCCGCCACCTCCGTCGCGATCACCTACCCTGCCGAGCTCCCGGTCACCCAGCGCCGCGAAGACATCGCCGCGGCCATCCGTGACCACCAGGTCGTGATCGTCGCCGGTGAGACCGGGTCGGGAAAGACGACGCAGCTGCCCAAGATCTGCCTGGAGCTCGGGCGCGGGTCCGCCGGACTGATCGGGCACACCCAGCCGCGCCGGATCGCGGCCCGGTCGGTGGCCGAGCGGATCGCCTCCGAGCTCGGCACCTCGCTCGGGGACCTGGTCGGCTACCAGGTGCGGTTCATGGACAAGTCCTCGGCCGCCTCGCGGATCAAGCTGATGACCGACGGCATCCTGCTCGCCGAGCTGCAGCGCGACCGCGACCTGCGCCGCTACGACACGATCATCATCGACGAGGCCCACGAGCGGTCGCTGAACATCGACTTCCTGCTGGGCTACCTGCGCCGGCTGCTGCCGCGGCGGCCGGACCTGAAGATCATCATCACCTCGGCAACGATCGATCCGGAGCGGTTCGCGGCCCACTTCGCCGACCCGCGAACCGGGGATCCGGCGCCGATCATCGAGGTCTCCGGCCGCACCTATCCGGTCGAGGTCCGCTACCGGCCGCTGATGGAGCTCTCCGAGGAGGACGAAGAGGGCGAGGTCGTCGTCCGCGACCAGACCGAGGCCATCGTCGACGCGGTCAAGGAGCTCTCCGCCGAGGGCCCGGGTGACGTCCTCGTCTTCCTGCCCGGCGAGCGGGAGATCCGGGATGCCGCCGACGCGCTGTCGGATGCGCTGGGGCTGAACAAGGGGCGCTCAACGGGTCTCGTCGAGATCATCCCGTTGTTCTCGCGGCTGTCGGCCGCCGACCAGCATCGGGTCTTCTCGCCCCACACCGGCCGCCGGATCGTGCTCGCCACCAACGTGGCCGAGACCTCGCTGACGGTCCCCGGGATCAAGTACGTCGTCGACACCGGTGTCGCCCGCATCTCGCGCTACTCCGCACGCACCAAGGTGCAGCGGCTGCCCATCGAGCCGATCTCGCAGGCCTCGGCGAACCAGCGATCCGGACGTACGGGGCGGGTCCAGGCGGGCATCGCGATCCGGCTCTACTCCGAAGAGGACTTCGAGGGTCGGCCGGAGTTCACCGACCCGGAGATCCTGCGCACCAACCTGGCCTCGGTCATCCTGCAGATGGCATCCCTCGGGCTGGGGGACATCGCCTGGTTCCCGTTCGTGGAGGCGCCGGACCGGCGCAACATCACTGCCGGCGTACAGCTTCTCGAGGAGCTCGGCGCGATGCGGGGGCAGCGGCTGACGAAGCTGGGCCGCCGGCTGGCCAGGCTGCCGATCGACCCGCGGCTGGCCCGGATGGTGCTCGAGGCCGAGCGGCTCGGGTGCGTACGCGACGTCATCGTCGTCGCTGCCGCGCTCTCGCTTCAGGACCCGCGCGAGCGGCCGGGGCAGGACCATCCCAAGGAGCAGGCGCAGGCCGACCAGCTGCACGCGCGGTTCAAGGACGAGACCTCCGACTTCCTCACCTGGCTCAACCTGTGGCGCTATCTGAAGCAGCAGCAGCACGAGCTCTCCTCCAGCGCGTTCCGGCGGCTGTGCAAGCGGGAGTTCCTGCACTACGTACGCGTCCGGGAGTGGCAGGACCTTGAGTCGCAGCTGCGGCAGGTCTGCCGGGAGATGAAGATCGACCTCGGCAAGGGACACCGCGACGTCATCGAAGCCGTCGAGGACGCGGGCGAGGACAAGGTGACGTACGACGCCGACGGGATCCATCAGGCGCTGCTGTCCGGGCTGCTCTCGCACATCGGGGCGCTCGAAGAGCGGGACTCGAAGGCCGACGCGGCGCGAGCGCGGGAGAAGCGGCGGCCCGGCCCGCGGGAGTACGAGGGCGCCCGAGGCGCGAAGTTCGCGATCTTCCCCGGGTCGGCGCTGCACCGGAAGAACCCGCAGTTCGTGATGTCCGCCGAGCTCGTCGAGACCTCCCGGCTCTGGGCCCGGCAGAACGCCTCGATCAAGCCCGAGTGGGCCGAGAGCCTCGGCCGTGACCTGGTCAAACGCACCTACTCCGAGCCGCACTGGTCGCAGAAGCGCGCCTCGGTGATGGCGCGGGAGAAGGTGACCCTCTACGGCGTGCCGCTGGTCGCCGACCGTCCCGTCGCCTTCGGCAAGATCGACCCCGAGCTGAGCCGCGAGCTCTTCATCCGGCATGCGCTGGTCTATGGCGAGTGGCGTACGAATCACCGCTTCCTCCGCGACAACGCGAAGCTCGTCGAGGAGGCCGAGGAGCTCGAGCACCGCGCCCGGCGCCGCGACATCGTGGTCGACGAGCACGCGCTCTTCGACTTCTACGACCGCCGGCTGCCGGCTTCCATCGTCTCCGGTGCCCACTTCGACCAGTGGTGGAAGCAGGCGCGGCGGGAGACGCCCGACCTGCTCACCTTCGAGCTGTCGATGCTCACCAACGACGCCGCGGGAGAGGTGACCGAGAGCGACTTCCCGGCCGAGTGGGACGCAGGGCCGCTCACCTTCTCGCTGAGCTACCACTTCGAGCCGGGCGCGGCCGATGACGGGCTGACCATCGACGTACCCGTCGCCACGCTCAACCGCGTCGGCGCCGACGACTTCTCCTGGCTGGTGCCGGGGCTGCGCGAAGAGCTGGTGACCGCGCTGATCCGGTCGCTTCCCAAGCCGCTGCGGGTCAGCTTCGTGCCTGCTCCCGACAAGGCGCGCGCCTTCCTGAAGGAGACGCCGCCGGGGGAGGAGCCGCTGCTGACCGCCCTCGAGCGCTGGGCGCGCTCGACCGCGGGCGTGCACATCCCGCGCGAGGCCTGGGACTGGGCCAAGGTGCCCGAGCACCTGCGGCCGACCTACCGGGTCGTCGGCGAGGACGGTCGCGAGACGGCGAAGGGCAAGGACCTCGATGCGCTCAAGGCTCCGCTCGAGGGCGAGTTCGAGGCTGCGATCGCCGAGGTCGCGGCGTCGGCCGGTCACACCCGCACCGGCGAGACGAGCTGGGTCTTCGGCGACATCGCCGCGACGGTGACCGAGAAGCGCGCCGGGCATGAGGTCACGGTCTTCCCGTGCCTCTCCGACGAGGGCTCCACGGTCGGACTCGTCGTCGCCGGATCCGCAGAGGAGGCCGAGGCGCGTCATCGTCTCGGCGTCGTACGCCTGCTTCTCCTCGCTCTCCCGAATGTCGGCAAGCAGGTCGTCGACGGGCTCTCCACCATGGAGAAGCTCGCGCTGGCCGGATCCCCCTACCCGAGCGCAGCCGAGCTCGTCGAGGACTGCCGCGCCGCCGTCGTCCGCCAGCTGGTCGATGCCCGTCCGCTGCCGCGGACGCCCGAGACGTACGCCGCAGTCCTCGCCGCCGCCGGCACGCCGGCCGACCTGGTCGCGTCCGTCCGTGCGGTCCTGGCCGACGTGATGCGGGCGCTCGAGGCCTATCGCGAGACCGACAAGGCGCTCTCCGGGCGGGCCGACATGTTCCAGCTCCCCGCGCTGACCGACATGAAGGACCAGCTCGCCCGGCTGGTGCACCGTGGGTTCGTCGCGGACGCGGGTGCTCAGCAGGTCAGGCGCTACCCGACGTATCTGAAGGCCATCGTCGAACGTCGCCGCAAGCTCGACGCCGACCTGCGCGCGGACCGGGCGACCCACGACCGGATCGCGTCGCTCCAGGACGCCTATCTGCACCAGGTCGAGGCGCTGGCCGAGGGCCGGCCCCCCGGTCCGCGGCTGCGGCAGGTGCGCTGGATGCTCGAGGAGTACCGCGTCCAGCTCTGGGCCCAGCATCTCGGCACCGCCGAGAAGGTCTCCGATGCGCGGATCCGCAAGCTGCTGGGGTAACGCCGCAAGGCTGTTACATGCGGGCGGCGGCCGCTACGCTCGATCCGATGTCCAGAGAGTTTCATTCGCCGATGCGTCCCGGGGACGGCTTCTTCGACTCCCTCCTCGGGGGCGACGACCCTGCCCTGGTGCAGGAGGCGGCCGACGCGGCAGCGACGGCGCTCGTGCGTGGGGCGCGGGACAGCGACGACCCCGCGGTCGCCGAGCGGATCCTCCATCTGGCCGAGTCCGAGGGCATCGAGACGATCGCGGAGGTCTGGTCGAGCTCGCCGGCGGAGTCGCTGGCCGGCTGCCTGTGGCGGCTCTACCTGCTCCGCAGCTGGGTCTACGCCGACCCGGTCGGCGCCGCGCGCGAGTTCGAGGCCGGCCGGGCGAAGGCCCAGGTCGCCCAGGTCGTGGCCGGTGTCGCGGAGCCTCCCGGTCCGCAGGAGCTCAAGGCGATGGTCGACGAGGTGCTGCGCGGCATCGCCGGCAGCGACTTCGCCGTCGTTCTCCTCCGGGCTGCGGCGTTCTCCCGTGTCATCGCCGCGGGGCGGGCGGCCCTCGACCCGGACGCGGCCGCGAAGGACGTACGCAACATGCTGCAGCTGTCCGAACAGCTCGAGGCGGCGGGTCACGCGGAGCTCGAGCAGCGGCTGCTCTGACTTGCTGTAGCCTCCTGTCCGCTTTGATGTGGGTGAGGTTGGGGGCACCGTTACACTGGTGACCGAACACGTCGGGCTGCGGCAGCCCCGGGTCCCAACTTCAGCCGCTTCGAGCGGCCTTGCGCCGTGAGGCGCTCCCGGTCCGGCGTGTTCATCATCTTTTTCGGTGCACCTCGGCTGGGCGGCCATGACGCCAGCCACCGACCAAGGAGCCGAAGTGACCGACACCCAGCCCGCACCGCGCGAGGGCGCCATCTCCTACGAGCCCGAGATCGGTGACGGCAACGCCGACCCGGGCGAGGTCGTGTGGGGCTGGGTGCCCTACGAGGACGACGAGACCCAGGGCAAGGACCGGCCAGTTCTCGTGATCGGCCAGAAGGCCGGCGTACTCCTGTCCCTGATGCTGACCAGCAAGGACCACGACCGTGACGAGGCGCAGGAGGCGCGGAACGGGCGGCACTGGATGGACGTCGGCACCGGCGGCTGGGACCGCCAGGGCCGGCCCTCCGAGGTGCGCTTGGACCGGCTGATCCGGATGGATCCCGCAGACGTACGCCGTGAGGGCGATGTGCTCGCCAAGGAAATCTTCGATGATGTGATCAAGGCCGCACGCGATCACCTCGCCTGAGGCGGTCCTGGGGCTGTTCTGACGTGCCTTCTCAGGAAGTGTCCAGGTACGTATCGTAAAGTGAATCGCTGGTAAACCGGGTCTGTGGTTGCATCACAGACCCGGTCCTGGTGTTGAGATGGAGGAAATGGTGCGGCGCACGCGGCTGGCAACGGCGCTTCTGGTGACGGTTCTCTCGGCGTCCCTCGCCGCCTGCGGTGGCGGTGATCCGGCCTCGAAGCCGTCGCCGAGCACCACGACGAAGGCGCCGACCAAGGTGAAGCTCGTCTTCGGGGTCTCCGGCCACAAGACGCTGGTCGACACCTACAAGCAACTGGCTGCCGAATACACCCAAGAGGTCCCCAACGTCACCGTCGAGGTGAAGTCCTGGCCGACCGCCGACCAGCTCACCGCGGCGGTCAACAGCGGCGAGAAGGTCGACGTGGTGCTCACCCCGCGTGCCGACGTCGCCACGTTCGCCGAGGACAAGCGGATCCAGCCCGTCGACACCCTGCTCGAGGCGCGCAACGTCGACTTCGGCGACAAGTACTCCCGTGAGGCGATGGAGGACTTCTCCGTCGAACGCCGCCTGGAGTGCATGCCCTATTCGGTCTCCCCGCAGGTCGTCTACGTCAACACCGGTCTGATCGACTTCGACGCCATGAAGGAGGAGGGCCTGCCCACCCCCAGCGTCCGTGCCGACGGCTCCCTGCGTGGTTGGACCGTCGAGCAGTTCAGCTCGGCGATGACGTACGCCGCCGAGCACAACAAGGGCGTTCGGGGTACCTATGTCGAGCAGAACCTCACCGCGCTGATGCCCTGGCTCGCCGGCGCCGGTGCGACCCTCTTCGACGACCCGCTGGCTCCGACGACCACCGCGCTGGAGGACTCCGCCGGGGCCTACGAGGACCTGGTCGAGGCGATGACCCAGCCCAACGTGCTGGCCACCGCGAAGGACCTCAACGGGCGCACCCCGTTCCAGGCCTTCAAGCAGGGCCGTCTGGTGGCGCTGGTCGGTGACCGTTCGCTGGTCTCGGACCTTCGGGCGACCGACGCGATGGAGTGGGACGTGATGCCGATGCCGGGTGGCAACGGCACCACCGGCGACTACGCCGGGCTGTGCATGGGCTCGGAGACCGCCGACCCCGACGCCACGGCCGACTTCCTCACCTACCTCATCTCGACCGAGTCGGTCGTGAAGATGGTCCGCACCGGCCACTTCGTGCCGGTCAACTCCGAGGTCGGCTACGCCCCGGTCTTCACCCAGCCCGAGCGCAACCCCAAGAACGCCCGCATCTTCACCGACACCGTGCGTGACATGCAGGTCCTCCCCGAGGCCACCCAGCTCGCCCAGCTCCAGAAGGTCGCCGCCGTCGCCGTACGAGGCTCCTTCGCTGTCGCCGAGCCCGACCAGGTCGAGGACTACGCGGTCCAGATCGACGAGCTCTCCAAGACCGTCTTCCCCCAGCCCACGCCGCTCGCCTCCCCGTCCCCCTCGATCTCACCCAGCTCCTAGCCGAGGCGTCACCCCCGTTGGCCGAGGCGTCACGTACGTCGGTCGAGAGGTCAGGGCTCGATGTCCGCGTGAAGGACGGCGTCGGTGAGGAGCGGGGCGGTGAGGGCGATCTGCCAGCCGCGGGCGCCGAAGCCGGAGAGCAGCTCGATGATGCCGTCGAGCAGGGCGCCGGGGTCGCGGGTCTTCGGGGGCGTCCACATGGCACGGCGCAGGAAGTCGGGAGTGAGCAGGTTCTCGGCGGGGAGGTTGCGGGCCTCGGCGAGGGCGTTGACCGACTCACGTGCCAGCGTGAGACGACGGGCGGCGACGGGATCCTTGTCGGCCCACGCGCGCGGCGGGGGAGGACCGTCGGAGCGCGGCGACCGCACCGGGAGCTCGTCCTCCTCCATCGTGACCGCGCGGTTGAGCGCCTTCACCCAGGAGGTCACGTAGCGCTCGGCGCCACGGCCGTGGAAGCCCTTCAGTCCGAGCAGCGCGGCCTTCTCCTGCGGGAGGTCCTGCGCGGCGGCGACGATCGCGGCGTCGGGAATGATCCGGCTCGGGGTGACGTCACGCTGCTGCGCGATCCGGTCGCGCTCGGTCCACAGCTCACGCACCGCGGCGAGGCCGCGGCGGCCGCGGACGCGGTGCATGCCGGAGGTGCGTCGCCAGGCATCCGTACGCACCGGCGCCTCGAACCCGCGCAGCCAGTCGAACTCCTGCCGGGCCCAGGCGTCCTTGCCCTGCGCGACGAGCTCGGCAGCCAGCGCTTCGCGCAGCTCGACGAGCACCTCGACGTCGAGCGCGGCGTACTCCAGCCAGGCGTCCGGAAGCGGACGGGTCGACCAGTCGGCCGCGGAGTGCTCCTTGAGCATGGTGAAGCCCAGCACCGTCTCGACCAGGGTGCCGAGCCCGACGCGCGGATAGCCCAGCAGCCGCCCCGCGAGCTCGGTGTCGAAGAGGGCGGAGGGGTGCAGGCCGAGGTCGCTGAGACAGGGGAGGTCCTGGGTGGCGGCGTGCAGGATCCACTCGGTGCCCTCGAGCGCGTCGACCAACGGCTGCATCGTGGTCAGCCCGATCGGGTCGATCAGCCAGATCCCGGAGCCTTCACGGCGCAGCTGGATCAGGTAGGCGCGGTTGGAGTAGCGGTAGCCGGAGGCGCGCTCGGCATCGATCCCGACCGGACCCGAGCCGGCGGCG
Organism: Nocardioides sp. NPDC023903; assembly: GCF_040639295.1. Lineage (NCBI taxonomy): Bacteria > Bacillati > Actinomycetota > Actinomycetes > Propionibacteriales > Nocardioidaceae > Nocardioides > Nocardioides sp. NPDC023903. The sequence goes on from NZ_JBEZZS010000006.1 coordinate 112,432, forward strand.
ATGGCCGCGGCGGCCTTGACCAGGCCTTCGTCGGTGTCGGTCACCGGAGGCAGCCCGTCGCGCAGGGTCAGTAGTGGCGCCGGAGCAGCATCTTCTGGTGTGTCCGGCCCCGTCTCGGCCTCGGTGTTGTCCTCGATCACGCGCCTCGCTGCCCTCGCCGGCTCGGTATGACGGTGACGCCCTCCGGCACCGGAGGAAGTCCCGCGGCCGTGCAGAGCAGCTCGCCCCATGCCTCGGTGTGTGGTCGCAGGTCCAGGTCGCCCGAGGCCGTGCCGACCGGCGTCCAGGAGGCGCGGATCTCGATCTGCGCAGTGCCGTCCTCATCGGCCATCCCGCCGTAGGACTCGGTGGCGACGCGGGTCACGGTGCCCGCGGCGGCGACGTGCTCGGCGCCGTGACCGGACAGGGCGTCCAGGAGCCAGGACCAGCCGACCTCACCCAGCAGCGGGTCGCTGATGTGCTCGACGTCGATATCGGCCCGGGCGTATGCCACCAGGCGGAACGTGCCAGGCAGTCCGTGCACCGTGCCCCAGGCGTCGTTGCCGTCGGGGTCGTGCAGCAGGATCAGCCGTCCGGTCGCCACGTCGACGTCGTCGACGGTCACCTCGGCGGAGAGCGCCGCGGCGTACGGAGCGATCCGCTGGGGCGCCGGCATCTCCTCGGCCAGCACCTCGGGTCTGAAGGTCGCGGCGCGCATCCCTTCCGCGGCGGACCGGAACACGGCAGGACCGGTCTCCGGTCCCGCGGCGGGACGCGACTCTCCACGGACGACCATGTGAACAGGGTATGTCTTCTGCGCGATTCGCGATGTGCGTACACGCCGCACCGGATGGGACCATTGCCAGGTGGCCGCTGAACACACCTCTGGGAAGACCCCCGACCTGCTCGCATCTTCCCCGTTCCTGCAGGCACTCGCAGGGCAGAAGCCGAGCCGTACGCCGGTGTGGTTCATGCGCCAGGCCGGCCGGTCGCTGCCCGAGTATCTGAAGGTCCGCGAGGGCATCGGCATGCTCGAGTCCTGCCAGGACGCCGACCTGATCACCGAGATCACCCTGCAGCCCGTACGCCGCTACGGGGTCGACGCGGCCATCTTCTTCTCCGACATCGTGCTGCCGCTGAAGGCGGTCGGGGTCGACCTCGACATCAAGCCCGGTGTCGGCCCGGTCATCGCCAACCCGGTGCGCACCCTGGCCGACGTCGAGGCGATCCCGGACCTGACGCCGGAGCACGTCACCTACATCACCGAGGCGGTCCAGAACCTCACCGGTGAGCTGGCGGGCATCAACGGCGGCACCCCGCTGATCGGCTTCGCCGGCGCCCCGTTCACGGTCGCCTCCTACCTGGTCGAGGGCGGCCCCTCGAAGGAGTACGCCAAGACCAAGGCGCTCATGTTCGGTGCCCCCGACGTGTGGGACGCCCTGATGCGCAAGATCGCCGGGATCTCCGGCGCGTTCCTGGAGGTCCAGGTCCGCGCGGGTGCCTCCGCGGTGCAGCTCTTCGACTCCTGGGCCGGCGCCTGCACGCCCGCCGACTACGAGCGCCACGTGCTGCCCTACTCCACCCAGGTGATGACCCGGATCGGCGAGCTCGGCGTCCCGCGGATCCACTTCGGCGTCAACTCCGCCATGCTCCTTCCGCTGATGGGCAGCGCCGGTGCCGAGGTCGTCGGTGTCGACTGGCGTACGCCGCTGGACTGGGCGATCACCCAGCTCGGCGACGACTTCGGAGTCCAGGGCAACCTCGACCCCGCCCTCGTCTTCGCGCCCACCGAGGTGATGCTCGAGCAGGCCGGGAAGATCATCGAGACCGGGCGGCGCGCCAAGAGCCACATCTTCAACCTCGGCCACGGCGTCATCCCGACCACGGACCCCGACCAGCTCGCCCGGCTCACCGAGTTCGTACAGAGCTACGAGCCGGCCGAGGGCTGAGTCGACGGCTGAGAGCGGGCAGCCGTCTCGGCGAGCAGGTCGAGGAGGCTGCGCGCCCCGGAGGTCGTACGTGCGTTGTGCCGTCGGACCGCGACCATCGTCACCCGCGAGCGGTCCCCGGCGAGGGGACGTACGGTGATGTGCCCGCCGGTCTCGCGCGGGTCGCCGACGACGCTGTAGTCCGGCAGCAGGGTCAGTCCGAGGCCCTCGCCGACCATCATCTTGCCCATCTCGGCGCCGTCGGTGGCGTGCCAGTGGTGGGGGAGGTCGCGACCGAAGACGCGGTGGGCGAACCGATACATCAGATAGCCCGAGCGCATGCCGACGAACGGCTCCTCGCGGAGCTCCTCGACGGTGATCTCGTCGCGGGAGGCGAGCGGGTGGCCCGCGGGCAGCACGACGATCGGCCGTCCGTGGAGAAGCACGCTGCCCTCGACCGTCGGCGGCAAATCGTCGCCGTCGAGCAGGTTGACCAGGCCGATGTCGATCGTGCCCTCGACGAGGGCGAGGTAGATGTCCTCCTGCACCATGGTGCGCACCTCGACGCTCGTTCGCGGATGCTCGTCGGCGAATCGCCGCAACGTGGGTAGCAGCACGGTCGAGGTGCCGGCGTGGACGGTGCCGACCCGCACCGAGCTGACCCCGGCGTTCTTGTCGCCGGCGGCCAGGCGGAGGCGGTCGACGGCCTCGAGGACGTCGGCCATGGAGTGCAGCAGGTCCTGGCCCTCGCGGCTGATCCGTGCCCCGGCGCGGCGCCGGTCGAGCAGCGTGACACCGAGCTCGCGCTCGAGCTTGGTGATCGCCTCGCTCAGGGCGGGTTGGGAGATGTGGAGCCGCTCGCTCGCGCGGCGCAGCGAGCCGTACTGGGTCACGGCCGCGATGTACTCCAGCTGCTCGATCCTCACGCTGTCCTCTCGTCGGTCGGTGATCGGTCATCCCGAGCGGGTGATCGGTGATCGCTGGCGTCCAGCCGGCCTCACATCGTCCATTCTTCAGTAACTTGGTCGACTAAAGACGGAAACGTTCACGACGCAAGACTGAGAGGGCGCGATGACAACCGAAGCTGTACGCAACGCCACGGAGTTCGGCGCGGCACCCACGACCTCGGAGGGCTGGGTCGACCGTGCCCGCGAGGTGGCCACCAGGCTCTCCGTGGACGCGGTCGCCCGCGACCGGGCCAACCAGGTTCCGACGTACGAGGTGAACCTGCTCAAGGAGAGCGGCCTGGTCACCCTGCTCGGCCCCGCAGAGCACGGTGGCGCCGGCCAGGACTGGACGACCGCGCTGCGCGTGGTCCGGGCGGTCGCCGCGGGCGACGGCTCGATCGGGCAGCTGCTCGGCTACCACTACCTGTGGGCCTGGGCCGCGCGGCTGGTCGGCACACCGGAGCAGATCGCCGCCGTCGAGCAGCTCTACACCGAGAACAACTTCTTCTTCGGCGGTGCGGTCAACCCGCGCGACGACGACCTGGTGATCAAGGTCGAGGGCGACGAGCTCGTCTTCACCGGCCGCAAGTCGTTCTCGACCGGCGGCAGGATCTCCGACCTGACCGTGCTCGAAGGCGTCATCGAGGGCACCGAGAAGCATGTCTTCGCGATCGTCCCGACCCAGCAGGAGGCGATCGTCTTCGCCGGCGACTGGGACAACCTCGGCCAGCGGCTCACCGAGTCCGGTGGCGTCGAGATCAACGGCGTGCGGGTCCCCTGGGAGTCCGCGGCCGGCTACGTGAAGCAGGAGGACGGGACGTACGACTTCGTTCCGCGGGTCTACAACACGCTCAACGTGCCGATCATCCAGCTCATCTTCACCAACTTCTACCTCGGGATCGCGGAGGGCGCCCTGACGACCGCCGCGACCTACACCCGCGACACCACCCGCGCCTGGCCCTACGCCGGAGACGTCAAGGAGACCGGGAGCGAGGAGTTCTACATCCAGGAGACGTACGGCGACCTCACTTCGAAGCTGTGGGCGGCCCAGGCGCTGGCCGAACGGGCGGCCGGCCTGATCGAGGCCATCAATGCGCACGCCGACGAGGTCACCGAGCAGGAGCGTGGTGAGGCGGCGGTCGTGATCGCGGCGGCCAAGCAGGTCGCGATCGATGCCGGTCTCGAGATCGGCACCAAGGTCTACGACCTCACCGGCGCCCGGGCGACCTCCAACAAGGTCGGCCTGGACATCTTCTGGCGCAACATCCGCACCCACTCGCTGCACGACCCGGTCGCGCACAAGCGGGCCGAGGTGGGCCGCTACGCGCTGCTCGGGGAGATCCCCGCGCCGACCTGGTACACGTGAGCCGGCCTTCGGTGATCAGTAGGGCCTCTCGCCCCGACGCCGCCTGATAGGCGGCACCTATCACGGGATCGGGTCTTCCGGTGGTCCACATCGGAAGATCCGGTCCCGTCGCCTGTTTAATCAGATAAGTTTAGTAGACATTAGCGATCCAAGGAGACCAGCATGACTTCACCGGCAACCGAGCCCCTGAAGTTCGCCTACTGGGTGCCCAACGTCAGCGGCGGCCTCGTGGTGAGCAAGATCGAGCAGCGCACCGACTGGAGCTACGACTACAACAAGAAGCTCGCGCAGCTGGCCGAGAACAACGGCTTCGAGTACGCCCTGTCCCAGGTGCGCTACATGGCCTCCTACGGCGCGGCCTACCAGCACGAGTCCACCTCGTTCTCCCTCGCGCTGCTGCTGGCCACCGAGCGGCTCAAGGTGATCGCCGCCGTCCACCCGGGGCTCTGGCAGCCCGGCGTACTCGCCAAGTTCCTGGCCACCGCCGACCACATCTCCGGCGGGCGCGCGGCCGTGAACGTCGTCTCGGGCTGGTTCAAGAACGAGTTCACCCAGCTCGGCGAGCCGTGGCTCGAGCACGGCGAGCGCTACCGCCGCTCGGAGGAGTTCATCCGCTACCTCCGCGAGATCTGGACGAGCGACGCCGCCGAGCTCAACGGCGACTTCTACCGGCTGCACGACTTCGACCTGAAGCCGAAGCCGCTGGCCTGCGAGGGCCGTCCGCACCCGGAGATCTTCCAGGGCGGCAACTCCTCCGACGCCAAGGCGATGGCCGGCCGCGTCTCGGACTGGTACTTCGCCAACGGCAACACCCCCGAGGGCCTCGCCGCACAGATTCAGGACGTCAACGCGGTCGCCGGGCCGCTGGGACGCCGGGTCCGGTTCGGGATCAACGGCTTCATCGTCGCCCGCGACACCGAGAAGGAGGCGCACGACACCCTCAGGGAGATCATCGACAAGGCCGATCGTGAGGCCGTCGAGGGCTTCGGCTCCGCGGTCAAGCAGGCCGGGCAGTCGACCGGCGACAAGACCGGGATGTGGCAGGACTCCAGCTTCGAGGACCTGGTGCAGTACAACGACGGCTTCCGGACCGGCCTGATCGGCACGCCCGAGCAGGTCGCCGAGCGGATCGTCGAGCTCAAGAGGGCCGGCGCCGACCTGATCCTCGGCGGCTTCCTGCACTACCTCGAGGACGTCGAGTACTTCGGCCAGCGCGTCCTGCCGATCGTGCGCGAGCTCGAGGCGCAGCAGCTGGAGCCCGTGGCTTGAGCACGACGGAGATCGCCCGACTCGATGCCGAGACCGCGCCGCTGGTGGCGCGGCGGCTGGCCGACGAGCTCGCGCTCGGCGACGGCGGACGCGACCGGGTCAGGGCGCTGCCCTACGACCAGGTCAAGGCGTACGCCGCCGCCGGGCTCGGCGCGCTCACCGTCCCGCTCGAGTTCGGCGGTCCGGCGCTCCCGGCCACGATCGTGGCGGAGGTGTTTCGGCTGGTCTCGTGGGGTGATCCCAACGTCGGCCAGGTCCCGCACAGCCACTTCGTCTTCCTCAACCAGCTCCGGCTGAACGGCACCCGCGAGCAGCAGCAGCGGATCTACAGCGAAGTGCGGGCCGGGGCGCTGGTCGCCAACGCGCAGTCGGAGTTCGGCACCAAGCACGTTCGCGACATCCGTACGACCCTCACGCCCGCTCGGGAGGAGGGGGAGTGGCTGCTGAACGGCGAGAAGTTCTACTGCACCGGCTCGCTCTTCGCCGACTATCTCGCCGTGCTCGCGCGGCGTGACGTCGACGGACCACTGCAGGTCGCGTGGGTCCGCACGGAGACTCCCGGCGTCGAGATCGTCGACGACTGGGACGCCGTCGGGCAGCGTACGACCGGGTCCGGCACGGTGCGCCTCACCGACGTCGCCGTGGCCGAGGAGTGGGTGACGCCGTTCTCCGTCACGTTCGACGTACCGACGACCTACGGCGCCTTCGCGCAGCTGCTGCACGCGGCCATCGACGCCGGGATCGCCCGGCGCGCGCTGGACGAGGCCTCCGAGTTTGTACGCACGAAGTCCCGTCCCTACGCCGACGCCGTCGCGCTCGCCGGGGTCGAGACGGCTGCGCAGGACCCGCTGGTCGTCCAAGCCTTCGGCGAGATGGAGCTGGCCGTACGCAGCGCCGAAGCGCTCCTCGCCGAGGCGGCGCGACGCGTGGATGAGGCCGACGCGGACCTGACCGAGGCATCGGCCGCGGAGGCGAGCCTGGCCGTGGCGGCTGCCCGCGCGTCGACGGCGAAGGTGTCGGTCGACGTCGCCAGTCGGCTGCTCGAGGTCTCTGGCACCCGGGCGGCGCTGACGTCCACCAACCTCGACCGCCACTGGCGCAACGCGCGCACCCACACCCTCCACGACCCGGCCGCCTGGAAGGTCCAGCACCTCGGGCGCTGGGCCGTCGACGGCACACCGCCACCACGGCACGGGCAGATCTGACACATCCCCACACATCCCCACACATCCCACTCGAAAGGCAGCAGCGATGAGCACCCTCAAGTTCCACTGGTTCCTCCCGACCAACGGCGGCGACGGCCGTCATGTGATCGGCGGCGGCCACGGCGTCAGCGCGCTGGCGTCGGGCCGGCCGGCGACGGTGCCCTACCTCGGCCAGATCGCCCGCAGCGCCGAGCAGCTCGGCTTCGAGGCGGCGCTGACGCCGACCGGCGCCTGGTGCGAGGACGCCTGGGTGACGACCGCGATGCTCAGCTCCCTCTCGGAGCGGCTGAAGTTCCTCGTCGCCTTCCGGCCCGACTCGGTCTCGCCCTACCTGGCCGCGCAGATGGCGGGCACCTTCCAGAACCTGTCCGGGCAGCGGCTGCTCCTCAACGTCGTCACCGGAGGTGAGGACCACGAGCAGCGGATGTACGGCGACTTCTTGTCCAAGGACGAGCGGTACGAGCGGTGCGGGGAGTTCCTGCACATCGTCCGCCGGCTGTGGGCGGGGGAGACGGTGACCTTCTCCGGGGCGCATCTCTCGGTGGAGAACGCGCGCCTCGAGCAGCGGCCGACGCCGGTCCCGGACGTCTACTTCGGCGGCTCCTCGCCTGCCGCCCTGGAGGTCGCCGCCGACTACGCCGACGTCTACCTGACCTGGGGCGAGCCGCCGGCCGCGGTCGCGGAGAAAGTCGCGAAGGTCCAGAAGCTCGCCGCCGACCGCGGGCGAGAGCTCCGCTTCGGCATCCGGCTGCACTCGATCGCCCGCGAGACCTCGTCGGCCGCGTGGGCGGAGGCAGACCGGCTGCTGGAGAACATCTCGGACGAGGACATCGCGCGGGTCCAGGCAGGGCTCTCCCGCAGCGTCTCGGAGGGTCAACGGCGGATGCTGGAGCTCAACCAGGGCTCGCGCGACGGGCTCGAGGTCTACCCCAACCTGTGGGCGGGCGTCGGCCTGGTCCGCGGTGGTGCCGGGACCGCGCTGGTCGGCTCCTACACCGAGATCGCCGACCTGATCGAGGCCTACCACTCCGTCGGGATCTCCGAGTTCGTGCTCTCCGGCTATCCGCACCTGGAGGAGTCCTACTGGTTCGGCGAGGGCGTGCTGCCCGAGCTCGCGCGTCGGGGCCTGTGGTCCCATCCCGCTCCTGTCGCCGGCCGCGGGGCAGCGGTGCCCTTCGGTGCCGCGGCCCAGTAGGGAGGATCCGGATGTCTGCTGTCACCGCCAAGGGCACCGCCAATCCGAAGCGGGTCGCGCTCGCGGCCTCGGTCGGCGCCACCATCGAGTGGTACGACTTCTTCCTCTACGGCACCGCCGCCGGCCTCGTCTTCGACAAGCTCTACTTCAACGGGCTCAGCGGCACCGCGGCGACCTTCGCCTCCTTCGGCACCTTCGCCGTGGGGTTCCTGGCCCGCCCGGTCGGAGGGCTGATCTTCGGCCACTTCGGCGACCGGATCGGTCGCAAGACCATGCTGATCTGGACGCTCGTGATCATGGGAGTGGGTACGTCGCTGGTCGGGCTGCTCCCGACGTACGACTCCATCGGGGTGCTGGCTCCGATCGCGCTCGTGGTGCTCCGGATCCTGCAGGGCATCGGCGTCGGTGGTGAGTACGGCGGCGCCGTGCTGCTGGCCACCGAGTACGCACCAGCCGGGCGCCGCGGGTTCTACGGCAGCTTCGCGCACATCGGCGTCCCGGGTGGGCTGGTGCTCGCCTCCGGGGCGTTCGCGGTGGCGTCGCAGCTGCCCGACGAGGCGTTCCTGGCGTGGGGATGGCGGGTCTGCTTCCTGATCTCGATCGTGCTGCTCGCCATCGGCGCCTGGATCCGGCTCTCGATCATGGAGACGCCTTCGTTTCAAGAGGTGCAGGCCGAGAAGAAGGTGTCCAAGCTGCCGGTCGGGGAGCTCTTCCGGCGTCAGCCGCGCACGCTGCTGCTCGGGATGGGGACCCGGTTCGTGGAGGGGTTCACGTACAACCTCTACTCGGTCTTCCTGCTCTCGTACGCGGTGGCGGATGCGGGCCTGAGCCGGTCGGTGGTGCTCAACGCGATCATGGCCGGCGCGCTGCTGGGTGTGGTCATGACCGTCGTCTCCGGAGCGCTGAGCGATCGGTTCGGTCGGCGGCCGGTCTACACGGTCGGGGCCGTGCTGGGGCTGGTGATCGCCTTCCCGGTCGCGGCCGCGGTGCAGTCCGGTGCGGTGGTGCCGTCGGTGGCGGCCTTCGTCGGTGGGCTCGGTTTGGTCTACGGCACCGTCTACGGGCCGCTGGCGGCGTTCTGGAGCGAGCTGTTCGACACCCGCTACCGGTTCTCCGCGCTCAACGCGCTCTACCAGATCTCAGGAGTGGTGGCCTCCGGGCTGACGCCGCTGATCGCGGCCGGCCTGGTGGCGCTCTCCGATGACCGCTCGCTGTGGTGGGTGGCCGGCTACAACGTCGTGGTCGCCGTGATCAGTCTGACCTGCATGTGGCTGCTGCCGGAGACCCGTGGCGAGAGGCTGCGGGACACGGCCGTCGACGAGGCGCGGGCTGTGCCCGCGAGAGAGGTGGTGGCGTGATGACCGGTCCGCTGCGTACGAATCAGGATCTCGACCCAGCCGCGTTGCGGCAGGCCTTCGGGGTCTTCCCCAGCGGGGTGGTGGCGGTCGCCGCGGTGGTCGACGGCCGTCCCGTCGGACTGGCCGCGTCGTCGTTCACCTCGGTGTCCCTGGACCCGCCGCTGGTCTCCTTCTCCGTGGCCCGGACCTCGAAGACCTGGCCCGACCTGCGGCGCTCCTCGCACCTGGGTGTCACCGTCCTCGCCGAACACCATGGCGAGGTCTGCCGCCAGCTCGCCGGCCCCGTCGACTCCCGCTTCGACGGCCTCGTCGTCAGCTCGTCACTCGACGGAGCCCTCACCCTCGACGAGGGCCTCGCGCAGTTCGACTGCACCGTCTACCGCGAGGTCGAGGCCGGCGACCACATCGTCGTACTCCTCCAGCTCCACGCCGCCGACCACGGCGCCGGCCAGCCCCTCGTCTTCCACCGCTCCAACTTCGGAAAGCTGGCCAGCTGACCCCCTCCCGCCGAGACGTCAGGTACGTCGGCCGAGACGGCACTTACGTCGGCCGAGTGGGCACTTCGGTGCCATCTCGGCCGACGGGGGTGACGCCTCGGCACTAGGGTGCGGCTGTGGATACCTTCGGAGTCGTAACCCTCGTCGGTCTGATCCTGCTCTACTTCGTGATCGAGTCGTCGGCGAGCAGAACTCGAGCGCAGGTCACCCGCCGGCTCGACAGGCTCGAGGACAAGGTTGACCTGCTGCTGAAGCAGGCGGGACTGGAGGAGCCGCCGGCGCCGCGCCAGGACGAGGTCGTCGCGCTGGCGCGCGCGGGCAAGAAGATCGAGGCCATCAAGGTCTACCGGGAGGCGACCGGTGCGGGGCTGCTCGAGGCCAAGGAAGCGGTCGAGCGGCTCACCTGATCCAGGCGATCGGGGGGATGCGAGACTTCTCCTGTGCGTGTCATCGTCGTCGGAGCAGGGATCGCCGGGCTGACCGCGGCCCGCGATCTGTCGCTGAAGGGCCACCGGGTCACGGTGCTGGAGGCATCCGACCGGGTCGGGGGAAAGATCCGCGGGGAGTCCGTGGCCGGGCAGACGGTCGACGTCGGCGCCGAGGCGATGCTCAACCGCCGGCCCGAGGGCGTATCCCTGGCTCGTGAGCTCGGCCTCGACGTGGTCCACCCGACCGACGCGAAGTCCTCGATCTGGTCGCGCGGTGCGCTGCGGCCGATTCCGCGGTCGATCATGGGTGTACCCCTCGACCTGGCCGCGCTGGAGTCATCGGGTCTTCTCTCGGAGGAGACCCTGGAGGTCGTACGCCGCGAACCCACGCTCCCACCTGCGAAGACGGACGAGGACATCTCGGTCGGTGACTTCATCGCCGCACGCTTCGGCGACGAGACGGCCGATCGGCTGGCGGACCCGCTGCTCGCGGGTGTCTACGCAGGCCACGCCCGCGCGATCTCGGTGAAGGCGGCCGCCCCGCAGCTCTTCATGCTGGCCGAGAAGGGGTCGCTGCTGGAGGCCGCCGCCGCGCTCCCGAGCTCGACGGTCCCGGTGTTCGCCGGAATCGACGGCGGCATGTCCCGGTTGCCCGCGTTCCTCGCCGAGGGCCTCGACATCCGGCTCGACACCCCCGTCGACACCGTCACCAGGACCCCGCAGGGTTTCCTGATCGAGAGCGGCGGCGAGGTGGAGGCCGCAGATGCCGTCGTGGTCGCGACCCCCGCTCCGGTCGCCACGAAGCTGCTCCGCTCGACCGCTCCTTCGGTCGCGCGCGAGCTGTCCGGGATCGAGACCGCGAGCGTCGCCGTGGTGACCTTCGCCTTCTCTGACCTCCCCGCGGAGCTGGCCGGCAGGTCCGGATTCCTCGTCCCACCCGTCGAGGACTGCGCGATCAAGGCCTCCACCTTCTCCTTTGCGAAGTGGGCCTGGGTGGGGGAGCGCGGCAACTACCTGCGTACCTCCATCGGACGCCACGGCGAGCCACCCTCTGACGACGACGACCGGCTCGTCGCCGACTCCCTGGCTGCCCTGGAGCAGATCGCCGGCATCACCGCCAGGCCGACCGACGTGCACGTCCAGCGCTGGACCGACGCCCTCCCGCAGTATCCGGTCGGCCACCTCGACCGCGTCGCCCGCATCCGCCAAGGGCTCCGGGGCGTGCCAGGCCTGGCCCTCGCCGGGGCCTCCTACGACGGCGTCGGGATTCCCGCCACGATCGGCTCAGCTCATCGCGCCGCGGCCGACATCGCCCCGTGAGGGCCTACCAGGAGCGTTCGCGCAGGAACTCGATGATCCCGTCGAGAGCCTCTCGGGCGGCCGGCGCGACGCCGGGGAGCGCCATGAACCCGTGGAACGCGGTGTCGTAGTCCACGAGGGAGACGGAGGTCCCGGCAGCACGGAGGGCATCGGCATACCGCGTGCCGTGGTCGCGGATCGGATCGTGCAGCGCCGTGATGATGTGCGCCTGCGGCAGGTCGGCGTGCGACGCAGCACGCAGGGGAGAGGCCTGCCAGGACTCGTCCCCGTAGCGCTCGCCCATGTAGAGGTGGCCGAACGTGCTCATCTGCGTCGAGGTGAGCACCGGTCCGTTGGCGTTGGCCGCCTCGGAGGGGAACTTCTCGTACATCTCCACCGCCGGATAGATCAGCACCTGCGCACCGATGGCGGGACCGCCCGCGTCGCGTGCCATCAGGGAGACCACGGCCGCCAGGTTGCCGCCGGCGCTGTCGCCCATCACCGCGATCCGGGACGGGTCTCCGCCCAGGTCAGCGGCGTGTTTGGCGACCCACTCCACGGTCGCCCAGGCGTCCTCGACGGCAGCCGGGAACGGATGCTCCGGCGCCAGTCGGTAGGACGGCGCGACCACGATCGCCCCGGTCCCCGCGGCCACGTGCGAGGAGACCCACGCGCTCTGCTCCGGCGTCCCGAGACACCAGCCGCCGCCGTGGAAGTTGATGACGACCGGCGCAGACTCGCTGACGTCATGAGGCGTGTAGATCGCGAAACGGCGCCCGTCGACGTACGTCTCCTTGATCTCGACATCCGCGGGACGGCCGAAGAGGAACGCGGTGACCGGCCCGGTGCGGAGCCCCTCGCGCTGAGCGCGCAGGGCGATCATCTCCTCGGCGTTCAGCGGTGTCTTGACCAGGCGCTCCTGGAGGAAGGCGAAGATGCGGGTACGCAGCGGCAGCATGCCCACACCCTAGAGGCCGGACGATGGAGCCCGGAGGCGATCGGCGAACGGCCGTAGCGCAAAATGGGGGCATGACCGACCCGCAGGCCGACATCAAGTCAAACGCAGCCAAGATCAACGAGCTCAACGACACGATCCGCTACACGATGTGGTCGGTCTTCTCCCTCGAGGAGACCCTCGGCGACGCCGACCGCAAGGCCGAGGCGGTCGAGGTCGAGGAGCTCTTCGCCGCCTTCGCGGGCGAGGACATCGTGGTGCGCGGCACCTACGACGTGGCCGGCCTGCGTGCCGACGCCGACGTGATGTTCTGGCTGCACGCTGAGTCCTCCGACAAGCTCCAGTCGGCCTACCACCGCCTGCGCCGCACCGCCTTCGGTGGCCGGCTCGTGCCGGTCTGGTCGCAGATGGCGCTGCACCGTCCCGCCGAGTTCAACCGGAGCCACCTGCCCGCCTTCCTCGCCGACGAGCGCACCCACGACTACGTCGCGGTCTACCCGTTCATCCGCTCCTACGAGTGGTACCTCCTCGACGACAAGGAGCGCCGCCGCCTCCTCGCCGAGCACGGCCAGATGGCCCGCGACTACCCGGACGTACGGGCCAACACCGTCCCGTCCTTCGCCCTCGGTGACTACGAGTGGATGCTGGCCTTCGAGGCCGACGACCTCTCCCGCATCGTCGACCTGATGCGCCACCTCCGCGGCTCCGAGACCCGCCGTCACGTACGCGAGGAGGTGCCTTTCTACACCGGCGCCCGCGTCGAGATCGGCGACCTCCTGGAGCGCCTTCCCTGACGCTTGCCTGATCGGTCGGAAGATCTCGTAAATTCGCTGTCCGGCCCTGTACGTCTCCACTAGCCTTTCCCGTCGCGGTGGCCGTTCTCGGGTTCGTGTGCCGATCCCGTCACGTCTGCTGAGACATCCACGTGACCTTGGGAGGGCAGAGACGTGGGGATGACCATCCCTGGGGAGTTGGACTTCGTTCTCGACCTGCTCGGCTATGAATGGCCGAACGTCGACGAAGACGCGGTCAGCGATGCCGCGCAGCTGCTGCGCGGCCTGGAATCGGACCTGCGCACCACGCTCGATGAGCTGGAGATGCGGGTCAACGAGCTCGGTGACGGTGCGAAGGCACAGTCGGTGAATGCGCTGATCAGGGCATGGACGGACAACCGCACGGCCAACATGGACGCCGTGCTCGACGCGCTGCCAGAGGTTGCGAACGGGATCGATCTGCTCGCTGATGCGATCGTCGGGCTGAAGATGAAGGTGATCGCCGAGCTGACGATCACCGCGGCGCAGATCGCGGCAGCGGCGGCAACCGCCGTGGTCACGGGAGGCCTCAGCGTGGTCGGCAACGCAGCGCTCATCGCCGCCCGCAAGAAGGCGCTCGACATCGCCACCGACATCGCGATGGACGAGGTGATCGGCCAGGTCGCGAGCATGGTGATCGAGCCGCTGACCGGAACGATCACCGAACTCGCCATGTCGATCGCAGAGGCTCCGATCGTGACCGACGGAGAGGCGACGGCGGGGACCCAGCTCAGCTACGACCTGATGGAGCAGATCGCCACGGCGCTCAGCGACTGCGGCGCCGACCAGTACGACCTGTGCGCGACCTTCGCCGCCGACGTGTCCGCCCTTCCCCTCTTCGCTTCTTAGGAGACAGCTATGGCCAAGCAGATCGGCGACGTCGCCAAGGAAGCCCTCGAGAAGGCGGGCGAGGTCCTCACCGAGGTCGGGGATTCGCTCAAGAAGAACGCTGACGACGTCGCCGAGGACATCCGGAAGCAGGCGGAGGCTCGTCGTGAGCTGGACGGCAGGTTGGGCCCCGGCGAGTGGAAGCCCGTCAATCGGAACCACAAGTTTCTCGAGCAGAAACTCGGCGCCGAGTTCGAGCGCCAGGTGACCGGCAAGGACGACGGGCTGGAATTCTGTCTTCGTGGATCGATGGACAACGAGGTCAAGTTCGACGGAGTTCTCGACGGCAAGCTGATCGAGACAAAACACGGTTACGGGAAGATGATCGACTCGTGGGGATATCCCAACGGTGCCAAGGAAAAGGACTGGCTCGATCAGGCCCTACGGCAGGTAGATGCGGCGGGCGACACGCCAGTTGAGTGGGTCTTCTCGAACAAAGAGGCCATGGAAGCGGCGCGGACCCTCTTTGAGGACTTCGACTTGCCTATTTCGGTGAGGCACCAGGACTTCGTCAACCCGCCGAGTGAATGGGACGGCTGGAATTCGCCGAAGAGCAATGGATAGGTCTTATTTCGTCACGATGGCGAGCGGGCGGAGCTCGAGGGTGACGGCCGATACGAAGAGGGAGCGGTGATACGGTCATGAGCGTGGATGAAGAGCTGATTGCGCGCGGATTCTGGGGGCCACGCCAGGAGACCCCTGAGCAGGTTGCCCAAGAGCTGGGCGCATTCCTTGCCGGCCTGGATGAGGTCTTCGGCGAGAAGATCTCGTGGTCCTCACCCGCGATGCCGGGAATGCCGCTTGGAGAGCCGGATAGCGCCCTGAAGGCGATCTCCGACGCGTTTCGTGAGAATACGGACGCTCCGAATCTTGGGATCAGCCAGGCTTATCGGGGGCGCGGAAATCGAGTCATGGTGGCTATCACCTTGATAGTCGGCGGATATACCGAGTCTGCAAAGGTGCGCAACAGTATCGTCGTGAAATGGCGAGGTGCCGATGTCGCGCCATTCGCCGCTCCGGTGCTTCGTCAGCTCGCCTCTGCCTGGGACCCGGATTGGGCCGCCGTGACCTCGAGGTCGCTCAACGAGGCTCTCGCCGAGGTGCAGCCTGTCGGAAAGCCGGGGCCGAAGTTCGGATACCTGAACTACCTCTCCGAGGGGAGGGCGCTGGCTCTGCCGGGTGGCATGGACAAGCACCTCGAGAAGCTCGACAACGGCGGCGTCGTCATCGGGTCGGGTGAGGGCGATGGCTTCCTGTCCGTGGAGAAGGTCACAGAGTTCGCCAAGGTGCTCCGGCTCAGCGCCGCCTTCTCCCCGACGCCGACCGATCGCAGCAAGCTCTGAGCAAGCCCTGAGTCGGCTCAGCGGCGGCCTCGCAGACGCGCCAGGGCGCTCATCCCGTGGTAGATCACGACCGCGGCGATGGTGCCCAGAGCGATTCCGGTGAAGGTGAGGTCGCCGAAGGTCAGGGTGAGGTTGCCGATGCCGATGACCAGGGCGACGGCGGCGGTGAACTGGTTGACCGGGTCGGCGAAGTCGACCCGGTTGTCCAGCCAGATCCGGATGCCGATCAGGCCGATCAGGCCGTAGAGCGCGACGGTGATCCCGCCTAGCACGCCGGCAGGGATCGTGTTCAGGAGCGCCCCGAACTTGGGCGACAGTGACAGCAGGATCGCCACGACACCGGCGACCCAATAGGCCGCGGTCGAGAAGACGCGGGTCGCGGTCATGACGCCGATGTTCTCGCCGTACGTCGTGGTCGCCGAGCCGCCGAAGCCACCGGCGATGGTGGTGGCGAGGCCATCGGCGAAGAGGGCCCGGCCGGTCTCGCGGTTGATGCTGTCGTCGCCGGCGAGGTGGGCGACGCTGCGTACGTGGCCGACGTTCTCGGCGACGAGGACGAGCACGACCGGCAGGAACATCGGCACGACCGACCAGGACACGGTCGGCGTGGAGAAGTCAGGGAGCCCGAACCAGGCGGCCTCCTGGAACGCCGAGGTGTCGATCTGGCCCATGATCAGCGCGGCGATGTAGCCCACGACGACACCGACCAGGATCGAGAGCCGGGCGATCAGCCCGCGGAAGGCGACCGCGACGACCAGCACGGTGGCCAGGGTGATCGCGGCGACCAGCACGGCGCCGTTGTCGGGATTGGCCGGGTCACCGCCGACGACGTTGTTGGTCGCGGCCGAGGCCAGGTTGAGACCGATCAGCGCGACGATCGCACCGGTCACCACCGGCGGCATCAGCGCCTCGATCCAGCCGGTGCCGGTGACCATCACGATCACGCCGACCAGCGCCAGCAGCGCACCGGTGACCATGATGCCGAAGAGCGCCGACCCCATCCCACCGCCGCCCATCGCGGCACCGATCGGCGCGATGAAGGCGAACGAGGAGCCGAGGTAGCTGGGCAGCCGGTTGCGCGTGATGAGCAGAAACAGCAGCGTGCCGATGCCGGAGAAGAAGAGCGTCGTGGTCGGCGGGAAGCCGGTCAGCAATGGCACCAGGAATGTGGCGCCGAACATCGCGACCACGTGCTGGCCGCCGAAGCCGATCGTCCGGGGCCAGCTCAACCGTTCCCCGGGCTTGGCGATCGCCCCCTCGCGTACGTTCTTGCCGTCATCGTGCAGATCCCAGCCGAGTCGCATCCAGCACCTTCTTCAGCTCTCATACGGCGCCGTTCGCCGCGTGCCGAACGATAGGGCCGATTCGCGCGGGGACGGAAGCCAGGCACTCCGTAGGGTTGGACACATGACGATCCGTATCGGAGTCCAGATCCAGCCCCAGCACGCCGACTACGCCCAGATCCGCGATGCCGCCCGCCGCGCGGAGGAGATCGGCGTCGACATCCTCTTCAACTGGGACCACTTCTACCCGCTCTACGGCGAGCCCGACGGCAAGCACTTCGAGGCCTGGACCATGCTCGCGGCCTGGGCCGAGCAGACCACGCGCGCCGAGATCGGCTGCCTGGTGACCTGCAACTCCTACCGCAACCCCGAGCTCCTCGCAGACATGGCTCGGACCGTCGACCACATCTCCGATGGCCGGCTGGTGTTCGGGATCGGCTCGGGCTGGTTCGAGAGGGACTACACCGAGTACGGCTACGACTTCGGCACCGCCGGCTCGCGCCTCGACGCGCTCGGCGAGGCGCTCCCGCGCATCGAGAAGCGGTGGTCCGAGCTCAACCCCGCGCCCACCCGGAAGATCCCCGTCATGATCGGTGGCGGCGGGGAGAAGAAGACCCTGAAGTACGTCGCGAAGCACGCCGACATCTGGCACTCCTTCTCCGACGTGGCAACCCTGGAGCGCAAGCGCGGCGTGCTCGCCGGCCACTGCGAGGTGATCGGCCGCGACGTGAACGAGATCGAGATCTCGACCGCAGCCGACAGCTCGGAGGCCGCCAAGCCGCTCTACGACGCCGGTGCCCGGCTGTTCACCTACGGCGTCAACGGCCCTGACTACGACCTCAAGCCGCTGGAGGACCTCGTCGCCTGGCGTGACAGCCAGTCGAGTGCAACCTGAGTCCCACCTCGGCCGTATACAGGTCATGTGGCGATATGGGTGGGTGCTGCTCCTCGTGGCGGCGAGCGCGTGTGGGAACAACGACCAGGTGCTCGACCCTGCCGCAGGGAGCGGCACCGTCCGCTCCACGGGCACCGTGACGGTGCTCGACGACGGCGGTGGGCCGCAGCTGTGCCTCGGGGCGATCCAGGAGTCGATGCCGCCACAGTGCGAGGGGCTCGAGGTGACCGGCTGGGACTGGGCCGACCATCCCGAGCACGAGGAGGCCGGAGGCACGCGCTGGGGCGACTTCCAGGTCACCGGCACCCTCGATGACACGACGTTCGCCGTGACCGAGGCGGTGCCGGCCGACGACGCGTCGGTTCCGCCGGCAGAGGAGGTCGTCGACTTCAGCAGCCCGTGCCCCGAGCCCGAGGGCGGCTGGAAGGTGATCGACCCTGAGCGGACCACGATGGAGACCCAGGACGCGACCGTGTCCGCCGCGCACCGGTTGCCTGGCTTCACCGACCTGTGGCTCGACCAGACTCGGGTGGCGCAACCGATGAACGACCCGCGCAAGCTCATCCTCAACGTACGCGTCACCGGTGATCCTGCCGCGGCCGAGAAGGAGCTGCGCAAGACCTGGGGCGGGATGCTCTGCGTCTCGCGCGCGACCGTGTCGAAGGAGGAGCTCGCCGATATCCAGGACGAGCTCGAGGACCAGCCGCACTACCTCGGCAGCGGTCTGTCCCGTGGTGTCGTCCACCTGCGGGTGCTGCTCGACGACGGCAGTCTCCAGCAGCGCCTCGACGAGACGTACGGCAAGGGCACGGTCATCCTCGAGAGCGCCCTCTTCGAGCCGGTCGGCTGAGGCGTCAGGCGACGACCGTCCCCGTCGTCGCCTGCAGGTCCGCGTACGCCTTCGAGAGCTGCTGCGTCATCGGCCCGCGCTCGATCGGACGACCGTCGAGGGAGACCACCGGGGTGAGCCCGCCCATCGTGCCGGTGACGAAGGCCTCGTCGGCCGTGTGGGCGTCGGTGAGCGAGAAGTCGCCGACGTCCACCGGCAGGCCCAGCTCGGCCGCGAGGTCGAGAACCGTGGCGCGGGTGATCCCCTCGGGGCACGCACGGGTCGTCGAGGTGCGGAGCACCCCGTCGCGTACGTGGAAGAAGTGGGTCGCGTTGGTCTCGGCGATGAAGCCGGCGTCGTCGAGCATCAGCGCGTCGTCCGCGCCCGCGTTGTTGGCCTCGACCTTGGCCAGGATCGAGGGGATCAGGTTGTTGTGATGGATCTTCGGGTCGAGCATGTCGGCGCGCGGGCGGCGCTGGGCCGCGGTGATCAGCGTGATCCCCGAGTCGTCGTAGACCGGCGACTTGAACTCGGCCAGCACGATCAGCGTCGGACCCGACTGGTTGAGCCGCGGGTCCATGCCGGAGGTGACCTTCACCCCGCGCGAGAGCGTGAGCCTGATGTGGACGTCGTCGCGCATCTCGTTGGCGGCCAGGCACTCCCGGATCGCCTCGGTCATGAACGCATCGGAGGGGATGTCCGAGAAGGCGAGAGCCCGCGCCGAGCGGCGCAGCCGCTGCAGGTGCTCGTCGAGCTTGAAGATGCGTCCCTGGGTGAGCCGCAGGCCCTCCCAGACGCCGTCGCCGCCCTGGGCGAGCGAGTCGAACGGCGAGATCCGCGCCTCCAGGCGGTGGCTGAGCTCACCGTTGATCCAGACCTGGAGGTGGTCGTTGCGGGGGTCGTAGGTCTGCAGCATCAGTCGCCGTTCTTGATATCGGGAGCCATGACATAGGGGGCGAGGCGATCGTAGTAGGGCAGGCAGCGCTCCAGCAGCGGCGCCAGGCGCGAGGGCAGCGGGTCGGATGCGCCGGGGGAGGAGGCCGCGAACCCGGTCGACGCCCACACCCCGGAATACCAGTGCGGGGCCCACACGCCGTCGGAGTCGCGCCGGCCGGCCGGCCACGACAGCATCGCCTCGTCGAAGCCGATCCCCAACGCCTCGCACAGCCCGAGGAGAGCCGCCCGCGGCGAGGCCAGAATCGAGGCGGCATCGACCACCGGCCCGCCGAACTCCTCGAAGAGCGCCACCTGCTGCGGCAGCCCGAGGTCCTCCAGCGTCGGCTCCTCGCGGACCTTGGCGTACGAGGTCAGCACCCGCTCCGGGTCCCGGACCAGGAACGCGTGTGAGAGCCCGGCGAAGGCGCCGTGGTCCATCTCCGGGAGCAGGTGATGGGTCATGTGCTTCTGGTACTGCACCGCCGAGCCGACCGGTCCGGACGTGATCTCCTTGGCCACGACCCGCCAGTCGTTCGGCTGGGAGGCGAGCACGTCGTCACGGCCCGGATGATCGAGGCCCGTGGACGCGAGGTAGGCGGCGTACAGCGGCTCGTCGAGGACCGTGCAGTCCGGCCGGTTCTCGAACGAGCGCATCAACGCCGTGGATAGGTTTCTCGGTCCTGACCACATCGCGATCCGCACAGTCACGGCGCAACGCTAGCCGGGTCAGGCCTGGTGCGCACTTCGTGCGCTCACTCCCTCGCTCGGCGCGAGCGGACGAGCAAGCTCGCCGCTCGGCCTCGCTCAGTTCGTCTCGGCAGGCTCCAACGAGATCGAGATCGAGTTGATGCAGAACCGGTCGCCGGTCGGGGTGCCGTAGCCGTCGGGGAAGACGTGGCCGAGGTGGGAGCCGCAGTTGGCGCAGCGGACCTCCACCCGGTCCATCCCGTGCGACTTGTCCTCGATGTATTCGATCGTCTCGCTGATCGGCTGGTAGAACGACGGCCAGCCGCAGCCGGAGTGGAACTTGGTGTCCGACTCGAACAACTTGGCCTTGCAGGCCTTGCACGAGTAGATGCCCTTGGTCTCGGTGTCGGTGTATTCACCCGTGAACGCCCGCTCGGTGCCCGCCTGGCGCAGCACCGCGTACTCCTCCGGCGAGAGCTCTGCTCGCCACTCCTCGTCGGACTTCTCCACGTTGTAACCCATGGCTCAAATGGTACGTCTGGGGTGGGAGCACAACTCCATTGCCAAAGTCGAGCAATCTACTATACTTAAACCCACGACGCTTCTGGAGGAGGCCACCTTGACCGCCCTTGCCATACAGCCCCTGCTGGACGCCATCCGCACCTACGCCGAGGACGACCTGCTCGCGCGGGTGCAGGTGCCCGAGACCGGCCGCGAGTTCCACCTGCTCCACCGCGACGACGAGGTCGAGGTCTGGCTGATCGCCTGGTCGCCGGGCGCCAGCACCGGCTTCCACGACCACGGCACCGCGACCACCGCCTTCACCGTGCTCACCGGCAGCCTGGTCGAGCACAACTGGCTCGGTGGTCTGCAGATCGCCGACGTCGGCCCCGGCGACGCCCGGGCGCACGACGCAGGCCACGTCCATGACGTACGCAACGTCGGCTCGCGCCCGGCGATCAGCCTGCACGCGTACGCACCGAGGTTGGACGCGATGCACAACTATCACTTTCACGGCGACCGGATCAGCCTGATCGGCGCCGAGCCCGGACGCCCCTGACGCTCAGAAGCCGGTGATGCAGTAGGGCAGCGGACCGCCGTCGGCCATCGCCGCCCAGGTCTCGATCGCCTCGGGCGAGCCGGTGATCCGGCCGGCGGCTGCCAGGGTGCGTACGTCTACGCCGCCGAGATAGAGGGCGCCGAGGGTGTCGGCGGCGAGCTCCACGGTCGGGGCGGCATCGGTCCGGGTGACCTCGGCCGTGCCGTCCGTGACCGCGACCCGCCAGGCACCGGCAGCGTGGCCGAGCGGGTCGTCGACGCCGAGGACGACCTCGCCGGCGGCGCACCAGGGTCGTGCCTGAAGCGCGGTCGGCACATCGAGCACGCGCATCCACAGCATGTCGTCGATCTCGGCGCTCTTGACCGCGAACGGCTCGGCGAGCGCCCAGTAGAGCGGGTCCTGCAGCGGCGCCCGGTGCCAGGAGACCCGCTCGACGAGGTCGATGTCGGCGAGGAAGCGCCACAGCCGCAGGTAGGCCGCCGGGGTCAGCGCCACCAGGTCGACGACCCGCGCCATCCGCAGCCCGGAGTCGTTGCGCTCGTCGGCGGTCTTGTAGATCGCGTAGCCGTCGGGCGTGCCGGAAGCGTCCAGGTGGAGCACGGCCCGCTGCTTCGACTCGCCCTTCGAGTCGCCGCCGAAGTCGTACGCGCTGGAGAGCCACGGCTCGTAGAACTGCGGCCGGGTGACCGATCCACGGGTGCGCTCCTGGAAGGTGCCGTAGATCTCGGCGACCGTCTTCCAGGCGTCGGCCGGCTCGACCATGGTCACCGAACCGTCGTCCTCAGGCACCTCGGGGCGATAGCGGAACTTCGCGGTCACGTCGACCTCGACCTGGCGCAGATGGGTGGCCGTACCGAACCCGAAGCGGCCGTAGATCGACCCTTCGGAGACGGTCAGCGCCGCCAGCGGCACGCCCGCGGCGACCGCGTCGGCGAGCGAGACCGTCATCAGCTTGCGCAGCAGCCCCTGGCGCCGGTGGGTCGGGGAGACGGTCACGTCGCTGATCAACAGGGTCGGCAGGCTGGTGCCGCCGCCCACGTTGACCGGTGACGTCCAGGACGAGAACGTCGCAACCGGGATCGTGGCAGAGGAGAACTCCGAGTTCTCCGTCCACGCTCCCAGCAACGTCACCGAGTCGGAGCGGGTGTGGTCGCGCCAGACCTGGATGCCGTCGTCGTTGCCTCGGGACTGGTGGAAGCCACGCCGCGTCCCTTCGTACCACCCCTTCAACAGGGCCTCGTCCCCGTCGAAGGGGTCGAGGCTGCGGAAGACGAGGCCGGGGTGCTCGAGCGCGCTCATGTTCAGAACGTACGCCGCCGAGCACCCCGATCTCGACTGGTTATTCCTCCGCTGGGCCAGTGGCGGGCACCGGAGTGACCACCTGCTTGCGCCGTCGGGACAGGAGCCAGACGGGCGCGAGGAGGAGCAGGAGGACCGGCGTCCACGGGATGATGGCGCCGAGCGCGACCGCGAGGACACGGGCCGAGTCGCCCAGGGCTTCCCAGCCGGCGCTCAGCCCGGCCAGGAAGCCGGGGTCGTCGTCGGAGGAGCCGCCGGGACCGGCACGGTCGATGTTGACCGTGATGGTCGACAGCGAGGTCTGGTCCTCGAGCGCCGCCTGCTGGGCGAGCAGCGAGTTGAGGTCGGCCTCGCGGCGGGCGAGCTCGGACTCGATCGCAATGACGTCACCGATCGCCTCCGCGCGGGAGAGGAGCGTACGGATCCTCTCGATGCTCGTCCGGGCGTTCTTCACCCGCACCTCGGTGTCGACGACCTCGGTGGTGACGTCGGTGGTCGTGGTGTTGGAGTCGACCAGGGTGGCGGTGTCCTCGAGGTCGGCCATCGCGTCGTCGAACGACTTCGAGGGGATCCGGAGGACCATCCGGGCGTAGCTGGGTCCGTCGTCGTCGCTGTCGCTGGTCTCCTGCTCGGTGACCTGGCCGGCGTACCTGTCGGAGATCTGCTGGACCTGCGTACGTGTCTTTCCGACGTCCTTCGCGTCGAGCGAGACCGAGCCGGTTGAGATGATCGATGCCTTTGTGACGGCCTGCTTCGGTGCCGCCGCGTCTGCGTCCTCTGCGGCCATCTCCGGGCCTGCCGCCTTCCCGGCTGATTGGTCGGCGAGCGACTCGACCGAGCCGGAGTCGGCGGAGGACCCGCCCGATCCGTCCGACCCGCCGCAGGCGCCGAGGGCGAAGATGCTGACAATCACAAGGGCCGCACCCGAGATAGGCCTGACCTTTGCTGTTTTCATGCCCCTAGTACGCCCGGGGGCATGAAAACGGTGCGGGAGACGGCTAGTTCTTTCGGGCCATCTCCTTCGGGCCATCTCTGGATCAGCTCGTCGCCGCAGCCGCCACGAGATCGAGAGTCTGGGCCACGATGTCTGCCCGCATGTCGACCAGCGGTTCGCCGTTGGCGTCCCCGTCGAGGACCGGTATGTGGATGTGACCCTGCTTGGTGTCGGCCTCGAGCGCGTCGCGGAGGGCGGTGGTGCGGTAGGCAGACTCGTTGGACAGGTAGTCACCGCCGCCACCGGCGACCGCCGTGGAGCCCGGCGTCGGGTCCTCCCGGGTGACCGGCGCGGTCGATCCGGCCGGGATCTCGGTGATGATCCGATTGATGTTCACCGGGAAGGTGCCGGGCACGGCCGCCTTCATCGCCTCGACCGGCAACGTGGTCCGGGTCCACTGCGGCTGCGGGTCGGCGTGAGGAAGGTCCTCGGGGATCGGGATCGTCTCGTTGAGGCTGACCCGGTCGTTGTCGGGGAAGGTGCCGCGATGGGCGCCGTTCCAGACCTCCAGGTCGAAACGGCCGGCGCGGCCCTGGCTGATGGTGATGGCGGTGTCCACGTCGCGTTTGCCGGGGACCAGGTGCGGCAGGAACGCGCGCTCGACGGTGCCCTGGGCGAACGGCCCCCACAGCACCGGGAACACCACGGTCTGGATCTCGACAGGCCCCTTAGCCGTGTGCACGACGCGCCCGTCCATCGCCAGCGCCGTCGCCCCGGACGGGTTCGACTGGCGGATGTTGCGATCGAGGGTGAACGGGTCGAAGCCGGAGGCCAGCACCTGCCGTGACCGGCCGGACTCCCCGCGCGCGAAGACGGTCGACTCGATCCCGCGCGAGCTCCGGTCGAAGGCCGCCAGCACCTTCGCCCGGGTGTCCTCTGACCAGGTTCGGTACGCAGGAGCGACTCGCGCGATCTCCAGCTCGCCCGCCAGCCGGGCCCAGTAGAGCGGCCGGTCGTCGCTGCGCGACAGGTCGCCGCCAGCGTCGCCGAGGCCCTGCACCCGGTCCACCGCGCGCTGCCACAGCGCCTGGCCGGCGAGCCGTGCCGCAGTGGTGGCGGCCCTGCTGCTGCCCGCGTCGCAGACGGCCGTCCTCACCGCGCCGGCGACGTCGTCGAACCCGGAGCGGGCCAGGATGTCGGTCACCGCCGGGTCGGTGAGCCGGGTGTGCTCCACCCGGGTGTCGGGCGAGGCGACCGTCCCGCACGCCGGGTCGGTGCTCGCCGTCGCGGGCGCGCCGGTGAGGCCGAGGGTGATGGCGGTGGCCAGGGCCGCCGTCGCGGCGGTCAGTGACGTGGTTCGAGTCGACATGTGGGGGTCCTCCGAGATCGTGGCGGTCGCCGTACGTTGGAGCGGATCATGCCGGGCTCGGGACGTACTGGCCAGTGAGTTGCGGATGTCGTCCGGGCGATTTCGCTGGGGGAGGGGCGCGCATCGGGCTAGGTTGGCGCCATGGCGAAGACACCGGCGGCACACGTGCAGGCAGGCGAGCGCGAGGTGCGGATCTCCAGCCCTGACCGGGTGATCTACGAGGCAACCGACCGTACCCCCGAGGTCACCAAGCTGATGGTCGCGGAGTTCTTCGCGACCGTCGGCGATCCGCTGATGCGGGCGCTGCGCGATCGCCCGACCGCTCTGGAGCGCTGGCCCGATGGCTGGCGCGAGGGCATGAAGCTGGCCACCGGCCCGACCGACAAGGAGGGTGACGGCTTCTATCAGAAGCGCACGCCCAAGGGTGCCCCCGACTACCTCGAGGAGGTCGAGATCACCTTCCCGAGCGGACGTAAGGCGCGAGAGATCTGCCCCACCGAGCCCGCTATCCCGGTCTGGTGCGCCCAGATGGGCGCGCTCACCTTCCACCCCTGGCCCGTCCGCCGCGCTGACGTCGACCACCCCGACGAGCTGCGCATCGACCTCGACCCGCAGCCGGGCACCGACTTCGCCGACGCCGTGCGGGTCGCCGGCGTCGCCCGGGAGACCCTCGAGGAGCTCGGCCTGCGCGGTTTCGTGAAGACCAGTGGCAACCGCGGCGTACACATCTTCGTACGCATCCGGCCGGAGTGGACCTTCGAGGACCTGCGTCACGCCGCGATCGGGTTCGGCCGTGAGCTGGAGCGTCGCGACGGGGGAGTGACCACCGCGTGGTGGAAGGAGGAGCGCGGGGAGCGCATCTTCGTCGACTTCAACCAGAACAACCGAGATCGGACCATCGCTTCGGCCTACTCGCTGCGTCCCAAGCCCGGCGCGCCGGTCTCCACGCCGCTCACCTGGGACGAGCTGGCCGACCTGAAGGACCCGCGCGAGCTCAACCTCTTCACTGTCCCCGACTTCCTCGCTGACGGCGACCGCTGGGCGGAGATCGACGACGAGGCGTACGACCTCACGCCGCTGCTCGAGCTGTGGGAGAAGCTGCCCGGAGGCGAGCTCAACTTCCCGCCGGACTACCCGAAGATGCCGGGGGAGCCGCCTCGCGTGCAGCCGAGCAAGAAGGTCGCGTCCCACTGGGACGAGGAGGGCAACCGGATCGGCGACAAATAGCAGAAGTGCCCACTCAGCGCGGATCCCCCGATCGCACGAGCAGGCACTTCCTCGTCGCTGGATCCCCCCGGAACAGCGAACCCCAAGATACTAGGGGAATGTGGTCCACAACTGCCAGGTGAAGCCGGTAACAGAGCGGTAACCTTCGGTGTGTTGCGGGTCACTTCTGTTGATTCGGCTGTCATGAGGACGAAACGCCTCACATTCCGCTGATTCCTTCGCCTTCGCCCGCCTGCTCGTCGAAGTTCTCGTGCTCGATCAGGTGCAGCACCGGGACGTGGAGATGGCGGCGAGCCTGGTGGGTCCAGTCGACGTGGAAGAACTCAGCGACCACGTGCGGGCGGGTCATGATGATCGCCTCGCGGCCGTCGACCGCCGCGACCTTGGCGCGCAGCGCCTTGACCGGGTCCTGGACCAGCTCGCCGTGGGCCGACGCACCGGAGGTCTTCAAGACCTTCAGGGTCTGCTCGAGCGCCTTCTCGGCCTCGTCCTTGGCCTCCTCGCGCACCGCGTCGAGGTCGATCTCGTTCATCATCATCGCCGAGCCGAGATATTCGGCGGCGCTGAGCGTGCCCATCGCCGACTCGATCCGTGCGGCGGCATCTTCCAGAGGCAGCAGCACGTGGTAGACCGGGTCCTCGACTCCCTCGTGGAGGGAGTGGACCCGGGTCGCGTCGTCGAGGGTGATTGCCTGCTCGACAAGGAGAACGACGTCGTAGCTCATGGCCCCGACATTAGCCGGATTTAACTGTGCTGTTTAGCAGGGACCTCCGAGCACTTCCGACAGATCGTACGCCACGGGTTCCTCGAGCTGCTCGTAGCCGCACGACTCCGGGTCGCGGTCGGGCCGCCAGCGCTTGAACTGGGCGGTGTGCCGGAACCGGCGTCCCTCCATGTGGTCGTAGCCCACCTCGAGCACCCGCTCCGGGCGCAGCGGGGTGAAGGAGAGGTCCTTCCCCTGCGACCAGCGGCTCTGGGTGCCGGGGACGCGGTCCGGATTGGCGGTCAGCCACTCGCTCCAGCGTCCCCACGGGTGGTCCTCGATCGGGACGACAAGCTCCTGCAATTCCTGCCACAGCTCGGCGCGTCGCGCCGCGGTGAAGGACGCCGAGACCCCGATGTGCTGCAGCTCTGGCTGACCGTCCTCCCCGGGGGCGTACAGACCCAGCAGCAGGCTCCCGAGCAGCGGGTTCTCCGGTGTGGAGGTCTTGTGCTCGCGGTAGCCGGCCACGACCACGTCAGCCGTACGCGAGTGCTTGATCTTCAGCATCGTCCGCTTGTCGGGGACGTAGGGGGCGTCCAGCGGCTTGGCCATCACCCCGTCCAGGCCGGCGCCCTCGAACCGGGTGAACCAGTCTTGGGCGACCTCGGGGTCGGTCGTCGTCGTGCAGAGATGGACGTTGTCCGAGCTCACCTCGGCGAAGACGGCCTCCAGCGCCGCCCGCCGCTCCGTCAGCGGTTCGTCGAGGAACGACTTCTCGCCCAGCGCGAGCAGATCGAAGGCCGCGTACGCAGCCGGTGTCTCCTCCGCCAGCAGGGTGATTCGCGACGCGGCCGGGTGGATCCGCTGCTGCAGCACCTCGAACTCCAGACGATCCCCGATCGCCACGAAGATCTCCCCGTCGAGCACGATCTTCTCCGGCAGCGCCTTCCGCAGCGCCTCGGCCACCTCGGGGAAGTAGCGAGTCAGCGGCTTGGTGTTCCGCGACGCCAGCTCCACCTCGTCCCCGTCCTTGAACACGATGCAGCGAAACCCGTCCCACTTCGGCTCGAACGCATAGCCGCCGTCGGCCGGCACTCCCTTCGCAGGCTTCGCGAGCATCGGCAGGATCGGCGGCATCACGGGAAGGTCCACGTCGCCACGATAGGTCAGTTGATGGGTGGTCGCCGCCTCATTCGGTGGGCTCAGGCGTGGGCGCCCTGGACTTCCTTGGCCGCGGCCTTGATGTCGTCGGCCTCGACCTGCTCGAGGGTGGACTCGACGATGGTCTCCGCCCGCTCGAGGGCCTTGCGGATCTTGATCTCGCCGGGGTCGGAAACCAGGGCGAGCAGGCCGGAGTGTCCTGGCGTGATCGCATTCTCGAGCTTCTGCTCGAGCTCGTGGTTGTGGTGGCGCTGCCGCAGCTTTCCGACGATGGCTCCGGCCCCGCCGGCCACTGCGGCACTGCCGAGGATCGACGGCGGGAAGATCACGCCGAGCGCGATGCCGCCGACGACGCCCCACTTCAGGCCTGACTTCGTGCTGTGGTCGGTTGCCTTCTGGATCTCCAGCCGGCCCTCGGCCGTACGCCTGACCACGATGACGCCCTCGATCTCCACACTGCGGCCGTCCTCGACCGACTTGAGGGTCTCGTACGCCTCCCACGCCATGTCCGTGTCACTGAAGTCCGCGATGATGAGGGTGTAGGCGCCGTCGGACACGGACGCCGCGTTCACCTCGAGGTCAGGGTTGTTGGTCTCGTCTGCCATGACATCCGCTCCTTGGTGGTTGAGATTCCACTCTCGAACGGTCATGGCTCGGCGACATCACCCGCTGCGGGTGGGATGGGTGCGCCGCGCTGATCACTGGCCCTGACGCGACTTGCGCCAGAACCCCCACGCCCAGGTGAGGAGCAGGGCTCCCAGGATCGACCCGATCAACCCGGTCGGATGGAGATCGAGGCCGTTGCCGGTCGCGAGGCTGAGGCCCAGACCGCCGACGAAGGAGCCCAGGAGGCCCGTCACCGCCGCGGTGGCCCAGTCGATCTCCTTCATCGAACGACCGAGAAGGAGTTGTGCCACGCCGCCTGCCACGATGCCGAACAGGATGATCGCGATGATGAGCATGTTGGCAAATCTATAGCATCCAAATGCGTTCTTTCCGGTGTTCGGCGACTCGAAGTGAATGTGAAGCACAGATGCAGAGAAATACGCTGCCCAATCACCCTCAATTGCTGATTCCGACCCGAATACGCGACGAGATCTGACAAACCGAATGGTCAATCTGGGGGACGACAGCGTGGTCGGCGAGACCTAGTTTGGATAGAACTCAGGACGCGCCCAGAAGAAGTCTCCGACGCCTGAGCGGTGATGAAAGCGAAGGTGGCGCCATGCGCCGGATTCTCATCGCGTTGATCATGTGTTTCGGGCTGCTCGTCAGCGGTGCCCCCTACGCCTCGGCGAGCCCTCCCGAGCAGGACCGGTGCCCGACGGACCGGCCGACGTTGTACGACGTGACCATCGGCAACACGAACGTGGCGGACTTCGGCAGCGACGGGCACGTCTGGGCTCTTGACGACTACCTCCAGCACGTCCAGGTGTGGAAGATCGGGCAGAAGCACTACTGCTTCCGCATCGAGTACGACGGAACCTGGACCAGCTTCGCGGGCGTCAGCCCGGGCGGCACGGGAACGATCAGCGAGGGCCTCACCGGCACGTTCCACGGAATCCGGTTCGCCCGGTTGACCGGAGAGTTCAACCCGCAGTATCCGCTCAGCGGTCACGTCGCAGACTTCGACTGGCAGTGCGGGGCAGACGGCACCTGCACCGGGCCGCGGCCATCGCCCGGCATGTACTTCTCGCCCATCGTCAGCTTCAACATCGTCTGGTCGGACTTTGTCGCGACCAGTCCATCCAACGGCACCTGGCACCAGGCCCAGTACGGCGACTTCGGCGACATCACCGGCTGACGTCAGGCGCTGCGGGTCTGGAGCCAGGTGCGGTAGCGGCGCAGTTGATGGCGTACTTGGGCCATGCTCGCGGCCGGGGCGTGGCCTTGTCCTCGATCCGCACCGGCGCCAGGTGTTCGGCAGGTCGGGGTCGACGCCGGGCCAAGATGACCGGGTTCGCCTAGGCAAAGCTTCCGTCGTCTCTTATGCGGTCGTCGACGGCAATCTTGTCACTGGGCAGAACCCTGGGTCGGCCAAGGAGACGGCTGAGAAGGTCGCTGAGCTTCTCTGGCTGACCGCCGCTGGTCGAGCCCTTGCTCTGCTGGTCGAGCCGCCGGAGCCGCTAGGCGGAGGCGTGTCGAGACCAACACGGTTCTTGTTGGGGAAACCTCGCATAGCGACTGTTCTTCGTTTTCTAGGTTCGCCGCCGGCCCGGTCTTTGAGTGTTTCTCGATCGCGCGCCGCGTCAAGGACGGGCTGCGCCCGCCGCTGCGCGGTGGCCTTCGGCCATCCTTGACCCAGCACTCGAACGAGAAAGATCTCGCCTATATCGGGGCGGCGGCGAGAGAGTGGCGCAGCACTCAGGTGTCCTGTTCGCTGACCGCATAACTTGGGGCTGAACTGCCTAAATGAGTCGCTTCATGGTGCTCTGTCGCATATAATAAGGCACATGTACGAGACCATCGACCACCTCCTCGCAGGGCCGCCTCCGGGTGCGTCCGAGGCTGAGTTGGTCGACTGGATCGCGGGTCTCGAAGCGGTCAAGTGCACTGCTGAGGCTGTCCAGGCCGAAGCGGCGGTACGTCTCGAGGAAGCCGTTCGGGCCCGCCAGGCCGAGGCCGGGGTTCCGGTCCGGAGGCTTGGCGAAGGGGTTGCTTCCCAGGTTGCGCTCGCGCGGCGGGTCTCGCCCGAGAAGGGCGCCAAGCTCCTCGGGCTCGCGAAGATCCTGATCGCGGAGATGCCCCACACCTACGCGCTGATGAAGGCGGGTCTGTTCTCCCAATGGCAGGCCACCATCCTGGCCCGCGAGACCGCATGTCTCTCGATGGAGGACCGCCGGGTCATTGACCACGAACTCTGCGCCACCGGCCCAGACGGCGAACCGGCTCGAGCAGTGGCGATGGGGCTGCGACAGCTCGAGAATGTCGCCAAGAAACCTCGCCATCACTCTCGACCAAGAATCCGTCGTCGCCCGGGCCGCCAACGCAGAGAAAGACCGACGCGTCAGCCTCCGCCCAGCCCCCGACACGATGACCTGGCTCGGTGCGCTACTGCCGGTCAAAGACGGCGTCGCGGTCTTCGCGGCACTGGACCAGGCGGCCAAGACCGCTGCGGCCGCCGGTGACAAGCGGACACGTGGTCAGGTCATGGCCGACACCCTTGTCGACCGGGTCACTGGCCGCAGCGCCAACGATGCGAAGCCTCGGATCGAGGTCAAGATCGTGATGACCGCCGACTCCCTCGCCAACACCAACGACCAGCCAGCCCTGGTCGAAGGCTACGGACCCGTCCCGGCGGCCTGGGCTCGTGAGGCGCTCGCCGATGCCGAAGTCTTCGTCCGCAGGCTCTTCACCGACCCCACCGGACAACTGGTCGCGATGGAATCACGCTCACGCAAAGCCCCCGACGGGCTGGTCGAGTTCATCACCACCCGCGACGGAGGAATCTGCCGCACCAACGGCTGCGACGCACCCATCCGCAACATCGACCACGTCGAGCGCCATGCCGACGGCGGCGAGACCCGTGCCGAGAATCTGCAGGGGCTGTGCGAAAGGTGCAACCAGGCCAAGGAAGCCCTCGGCTGGCGAGCCAGACCAGGACCAGACGGCAGCATCATCACCATCACACCCACGGGCCATACCTACACGAGCCCGCCACCCGACACCTGGGCACAACCCCCGCCAACCTGGTCCCGGGCAGAGTTCGTCCTGCGCAACGTACTTCTCGACCACGATCTCGCCGCGTGACCTCTTCCCAGGCCCGACCGGCATGCAGTGTCAGTGCGCGCGGTGGGGGCGCTGCCGTCTACAGTTGTCCCGTGCGTTTCGGCGTACGTTCCCCGGTTGGTCTGCCGGCAGGGCCCGCCTGACTTTGAATCAGGACTAGCGACGTAGGTTCGACTCCTACCCGGGGAGCAGAGGAGCCGCCTTGACCTGCGCTTCGGCAGATCGAGGCGAGCTTCGTCCCGCCGGATGGCACACGAGGATGGCACACGGCGGACCGAAACGGTCCCCGATCCCTGGTTGCTCGGCGTGGGTCGCCCGGTACGGCTACTTGCCCAGGCCGGGGAACGTCCAGGTGCCGTCGAGGACGGCGGGGTGCGGGCGGTAGAGGCGGACGATGTAGTTCCAGCCGTCCATGACGCCGAGGGTGTTCGGGCCTGCCGCGGTGCCGAACCGAACGGTGATCGAGCCGTCGTTGTCCCGCTGTGCAGTGACGCTGTTCAGACTGACCTCTGCGTCCCCGACCTGCTCGAAGTACCCGGCCGCGTTGTAGACCGAGATCGACCAGAACGCGTCGACCGGCACCTCACCTATGCGCAGCTCGTAGTCGCCGATGGGAAGGCCGGGCTCGACGTTGAGGTAGAACGCTTCCTGTTCGGGCAGGCCGCCCCAGCCTGCCGCGGTGCCGAGCAGGTGTCGGACGGGGTCGACATCCTCCTTGCGGCCGAATGCCCGGTCGTAGCGGGGCAGGCCGCGGGCAAGCTCCAGCAGCGCCGAGCGGGTCGAGTCGAGCGAGGCCTTGTCGAAGTCGGCTGCGACGAATGCTCGGTCGGAGGTGGCTTTGAGCTGCATCTCGTCCTGAAGGGCGTTGACCGCGGCGATGTCGGCGGGGTCGTTTGGGTCGACCAGCGTCCGCACGACGATCAGGACATAGTCCGTGTCGTAGTCAGCCACCGAGAGCTCGTGGGTGCCAGGCTCGTGAAGGATCCGGTTGATGTAGTGGTCCTCGTTGACAACCATCACCGACATGTAGCGCCCGCGGCTGTCGGGAAGCGTCAGGGCGGCACCGCTGGAGATGTCCACGATCGCGCTGGAGTAGAGCGTGTCTCGGTTTTGTCTGATGACGGGCTGCTCATCGAGTGACTCGGGGGCGCGGAAATGCACCAGCTCGTTGGTCGCACCCCGGGTCTGCAGGGCAGCGAACATCCTGTGCGTCTCAGCGCGGGCAAAGTTGTCGACGTTCACTGTCTCGGAGTTCATGGTCCGAAATCTGCTCGCCCCTGGTGACTGCCGGTTCACCCGCCAGGGGTGAACCGGGAACGTGATCTGGCGCGGGCCGACATGTTCTCAATCTGCCAAGCATTGAGGACGGTTCCTGTCCGCGATGGCTTCTACGGTCACATCAACCGATCGCCACCCCGCGCATCGGCACCGTCGCTGAAAGGACAACGCATGTCAGATCCCATCGACTTCCCCGAGCCGAGCATGATCGCCGTCAACGGGATCGAGCTCGAGGTCTTCGAGGCGGGGCAGGAGAACGCCGGCAATCCCATCGTCCTCTGCCACGGCTGGCCGGAGCTGGCCTTCTCGTGGCGCCATCAGATGGGTGCGCTCGCTGCAGCCGGCTACCACGTCATCGCCCCCAACCAGCGCGGCTTCGGCAACTCGTCCCGACCGGCCGAGGTCTCCGACTACAACATCGTGCATCTGTCCGGCGACCTCGTCTGGCTGCTGGATCACTTCGGATACGAGGACGCCACGTTCGTGGGCCACGACTGGGGCGCGAACGTGGTGTGGAGCAGTGCCGTGCTGCATCCCACGCGGGTGAACAAGGTGATCGCGCTCAGCGTGCCCTACATGGAGCGCGGTGAGGTGCCGCCCCTGACGTTCATCGAGGCGATCGTCGGCAGCGACTCGTACTTCGTCCACTTCAACCGCCAGCCCGGGGTGGCCGACGCCGTCTTCGACGCGAACGCCCGCCAGTTCCTACGCAACCTGTACCGCAAGAACGAGCCTGCGACAGAGCCGGAGCCGGGGATGCCGCTCATCAATCTCGCTCACGCCGAGCCTCCACGCGGCGAGCCTGTGATGAGCGACGGCGAGCTGGCGGTGTTCGTCGACGCGTTCGGGGCATCGGGGTTCACTCCGAGCGTGAACTGGTACCGCAACGTGGACCGCAACTGGGAGCTGATGGAGGACGTCGACCCGATTGTCCGCCAGCAGGCGCTGATGATCTACGGCGCACGTGACACGGTGATGAGGGCGCCGAACCTCGAGGCGTTCGTGCCGCGCGTCGAGGTCACGGAGCTGGACTGCGGCCATTGGATCCAGCAGGAGCT
Source organism: Nocardioides sp. NPDC023903 (assembly GCF_040639295.1). NCBI lineage: Bacteria > Bacillati > Actinomycetota > Actinomycetes > Propionibacteriales > Nocardioidaceae > Nocardioides > Nocardioides sp. NPDC023903. The sequence goes on from NZ_JBEZZS010000006.1 coordinate 146,349, forward strand.
GCCGGAGGAGACCACCCGCCTGATTCTCGAATGGCTCCGGCGAGGCGCATCTCGAGTGTGAGTGCGGCTCATGCAGCGTGGCGACGGAGGAAACTACGGAGGATGTCGTTGAACGCCTGTGGATCCTCGAGGTTGCTGACGTGGCCGCAGTCGGGGATGACCGCGAGGCTGGCGTCGTGGATCTGACGCTCGAACTCGTGGGCAACCGATAAAGGCGACCGTACGTCGAGGGCGCCCCAGATGAGCTGGGTGGGCACCTGGATGGTGTCGAGCACGTCGGTCAGATCGGCGTGGGCCATCGCGGTCAGGGCGGTGAGCATGCTGTGGCGGCGTACGTCGGCCTCCATCGCCTCCAGCAGGGGCACGAACCTCGCCGGCGGAGGGCCGGCGAAGAGGCCTGGGAGGGTCGGGTCGAAGCTGTCTGCCGGCTGGTTGAGCAGGCCCGCGAGGCGGGCGTCCGCCTCGGCGAGTCCGAGAGAGCCGCGCCAGCCGGCGTAGCCGTCGGCGAGCACCAGGCTTCGCGTCACCTCAGGGTGGCGTCGGTAGAGCTCGAGGATGACGGTCACTCCCCACGAGAGTCCGACGAGAGTGCACGGAGAGATGCCCAGGACCCGGATCAGCCCGGCCAGGTGGTCTGCGTAGTCGCTCAGCGCGAACCCTGTGGGCACGTCGCCGGAGCCGCCGGCGCCTGGTTCGTCCCAGGCGATGACGGTGAACTCGTCCGAGAGCGCGTCGAGCTGTGGGGTCCAGGCGCGGCCGTCCTCGGCGCCGCCGTGGACGAACACGACCGCAGGACCGTTTCCGGCCCGCCGGAAGGCGAGGCGCAACCCGTCGATCTCGACGACGTCCATGAACCGAAGGTAGCGCGCTCCGGGTTCGGGTAGGGGATCCCCCGATCGATTCGCCGAGGGTCGCTACGCCGAGTACGCCACCGGGCTCTCGGTCATGAACTGGACCGTCACTGGCCTGAAGGTGCTGGGCGCCGCGGCGACCCGGCTGACCTCGGCCTGCGCTCGGTGGCGTACCTCCTCGGATCGGTCGTCTCGGCCGCGGGATTCGGGGTGCTCGCCGTGTCCTACCTGCGGCGGTACGCCGTCTCGAAGGTCACCATCCTCCTGGGTGTGCTCGGTGGCCCGATCCTGCTCGGGCTGCTGTTCCTCGGCCTTCCCGGACTGCTCGTCGTCCTCGGGGTCATGCCGCCCAGCTGACCCCGGCCCTCGTCATTGATGGCCACGCGCCGTTCATCTTCGTGTAAGGTCGCCGGGCTTCCTGTGGACGTCCGCGTGTCGCGTTGGTGATTCCGGAGATGCGCAGGGAGACATGGATACTGGCCTGGTATCAAGGTCGTGGGGGAGCAGGGTGTAAAGTCGCCCAAACTAATCGACAAACACTTGGAGGAAGCGTGGGCATGGGACCGATCATCGGTTACGTTCCTGGCGTGTTCGATCTCTTCCACATCGGTCACCTCAACATGCTTCGCCAGGCGCGGGAGCGCTGCGACACGTTGATCGCGGGTGTGGTCTCCGACGAGGTCTGCGAGACGACGAAGGGGATCATCCCGACCGTCCCGCTCGTCGAGAGGCTGGAGATCGTCGAGGCGATCGGGATCGTGGACGCGGTCTACGCCGAGCGCACCACCGACAAGGTCGACTCCTGGCGCGAGGTCGGGTTCACCCACCTCTTCAAGGGCGATGACTGGAAGGGCACCGAGAAGGGCGACGCGCTCGAGAAGAAGATGGCGTCGGTCGGTGTCGAGGTCGTCTACTTCCCCTACACCCTCCAGACCAGTAGCACCGCTCTGCGGAAGGCCATCGCGCGAGAGGATGCCCAGGTCTCGTGACCGGCAGTGCCCCCACGACTGGCGGACAGTTCGAGATCTCCGACGACGGGGTCCTTGTCCGGGACTCCTCGACGCCGGTCCTGATTCTCTCCGTCGACGGCCAGTACGTCTGGTCCCTCACGCCCGACCGCGACGGCCACCCGACAGACGGCGGCACCATGGTGCCTTGGCCGACCGTCCTCACCCGGTTCCTGGACGGCTCCGCGACGGTCACCATCGCCGACTACGAGGGCGAGGTGCTCTTCGAGGACAAGGTCACCCTCGGCTCCGGTGAGGGCAACATCTCGATCGTCGACGGCGGCGGCAACCCGCTCAGCGTCGACAAGGTCGGCCACCTGACCCGCTCCTTCGAGGCCACCGACGAGAGCATCCGCGAGGAGATCCTCGACGGCACCCAGCGTGTCCTCGCCGACCTCCGCGACGTGGTCGGCGTCGAGGCCTACCTCAACTACGGCGCGCTCCTCGGCGCGATCCGCGAGGGCCGGATGCTCGGCCACGACTCCGACACCGACGTCTGCTACCTCTCCAAGCACACGGTCCCCGCCGAGATCATCACCGAGTCGTACGCCATCGAGCGCACCATGCGCGAGCGCGGCTGGAGCGTCCTGCGGATGTCCGGCGGCGACATCAAGGTCCTGCACGAGGTCTCGGACGGCCGCAAGGTGCACATCGACATCTTCGTGGCGTTCTACGTGCCCGACGGTGACGGCGAGCCGGTCTTCTACCAGCTCGGCAACCGCTCCGGCCGGCTGCGCCGCGAGGCGATCGTGCCGGTCTCGACGATCAACCTGCACGGCTACGACTTCCCGGCTCCCGCCGAGCCCGAGGAGATGCTGGCCTTCATCTACGGCCCGAAGTGGCGCACCCCGGACCCGTCGTTCAAGTACGCCGACCCGCCGGCCGGCGTACGTCGTCTGGACGGCTGGCTGCGCGGCTTCCGCACCGACATGGGGCACTGGACCGAGTTCCACAACACCCACGGGAGCGAGCTCGAGAGCAAGCAGTCGGCCTTCGGCGCGTGGGTCCAGCGGCAGCTGCCCGAGGACGCGAAGGTGGTCGACATCGGCTCCGGCGCGATCGGGCGTGACGGCCGCTTCTTCGCCCGCAAGGGACACCAGGTGCACTCGGTGGACTTCTCCCGCGCCGCGGTGGCCGCCGTGCGCCGCAGGGCCGAGCGCCACAAGCTTCCGCTGGTCTCCGAGCAGCTCATCCTCGGCGAGCTCCGTTCGACGCTGACGCTCGGTGCACGGCTGGCCCGCGACCCCCACCATCTCTACGCCCGCGACCTGATCGGCTGCCTCGACGGCGCGGCGCGGAGCCAGCTCTGGACCCTGGCCAAGATGGCGCTGCGCCCCGGCGGCGGCAAGCTTTACCTCGAGTTCGCGGTCACCGGTGAGAACCTCCCCGACCCGCAGCCCGAAGGCCTCGTACGCCGCGTCGACCCCGCCCTCGTCCAGGCCGAGATCGAGGCTGCCGGCGGTGTGGTCGAGCACCTCGGGATCAACGAAGGCCAGGACATGCTCGGCAACCCGCTGCCGGGCGTCGCGCGGCTCCGCGCCTCCTGGCCATCCCTCAAAGCTGCAGAAGGAAACTGACATGTCCGACGAATCCGGCATCAAGAACATCGCTCGCGGTGCCCGCGACGCGGCCCGTACGCGCGCCTCGCTGGTGCGCCGCATCGAGGCGCTCGAGGCCGAGGTGCAGGAGCAGCGCCAGCTCAACCGGCGCGTCGCCGAGCTGACCGACGTGGTCGCCGAGCTGCTCATCCCGCTGCAGGACGCCGACAAGGAGAAGGCGGAGCAGATCCTCGCGGCCTACCGGGCGAAGATCTGACCCTCTCTAACCTCAGCCCAGCGCGTCGAGCGCCTGCCTGAGATCGTCCAGCCGCGTCCCGAGGCGCCGGCGGGCATCGCCGCCTAGGCCGATGTCGACGCCCGTGTCGAGCTCGGCCACCGCCTCCTCCACCCCGGCGAGCCGGGAGCGGAGGTCGGTGACGACATCGACGTCGACCCGGCCGGGCTGCGCGGCTCGCTCGTCCAGGGACCGGCGCAGCAGGTCGGCCTGGATGCTGAGCTTGCGGCTGGCGTGCCACAGGTCGACGAAGACCTGCACCTTCGCCCGCAGCAGCCACGGATCGAACGGCTTGGCGAGGAAGTCGGCCGCGCCGGTCGCGTAGCCGCGATAGGCGAGGTGGGTGTCGAAGTCGTTGGCGGTCAGGAAGATGATCGGGACGTCCTTGGTGCGCTCCCGCGCCTTGATGCGGGTGGCCGTCTCGAAGCCGTCCATCCCCGGCATCTGCGCGTCGAGCAGGATCAGCGCGAAGTCGTCGTGGAGCAGGGCGCGTAGCGCGTCTTCGCCGGACCCGGCGCGGACGAGGGTCTCGTTGAGGGATCCGAGGATGGCCTCGAGCGCGACCAGGTTGGCGGCACGGTCGTCGACGAGCAGGATCTTCGCCGTCCCCTGATGGCGATCACTCATGACAGCCACAACCGGAACAGCGAGAGCAGGTCGGCGACGTCGACCGGCTTGGTGATGTACTCCGAGGCACCGGCGGCGAGGCTGTCCTCGCGGTCACCCGTCATCGCCTTCGCGGTCAGAGCGATCATCGGCAGGCTCTTGAACTGCGGGATGTCGCGGATCAGGCGCATCGCGGTCAGACCGTCCATGCCCGGCATCATGATGTCCATCAGCACGAGGTCGACGCCCGGCTCCCGCTGGAGTGCCTCAATCCCGGCCTCCCCGGACTCGGCATAGAGGACGTCGATGCCGTGCTGCTCGAGCGCGCTGGTGAGCGCGAAGACGTTGCGTACGTCGTCGTCGACGATCAGGATCCTGCGACCGACGAACTGGCCGTTCGGGTCGGCCGGCTCGGGAACGTACGTCCTGGGGGACTGCCCACCGGTTCGGCCCAGCAGCACGCTCACGTCGTCGATCGCCTCCTCGGTGGTTGCCGGTGTCTTGAGGGTCATCGCCTGGGCGTACCTGTCCAGGCGGCTCTGCTGAGCCTTGGTCACCTCGCCGACCCTACTCAGCACGACGGGAATGTTCTTGGTGCGCTTGTGGGTGCGCATCCAGCGGAGTACGTCGAAGCCGCCCTCCGTCAGCGGGAGGTCCAGGACCACACAGTCGACCTCGCGGTCGGCCAGGACCGCTTGAGCCTCGTCGGGTGATGCGCCCAGGACCGTCTCGACCTCGTCGACCGAGCCGAACAGGGCCTCCACGACGGCGCTGGTGCCGGGGCCGGAGTCGTCGCTGCCGCCACTGAGAACCAGCAGGACCTGGTCAGCGCCCCTCTCGGCGGTGTCTTGCTGGAGCGACGCGACCGGCTCGCCGACGGCAGGCGTCGGCGTCTGGGCATCGATCGTCCCGGCGCTGATCCTCGGGACGTACAACGTGAAGGAGCTGCCGTGTCCGGGATCGCTCTTGACCTGGATCTCGCCGCCGATGAGGTGGGCGACCTCGCGGCTGATCGACAGACCGAGGCCGGTGCCGCCGAACTTGCGGCTGATCGTGCCGTCGGCCTGCTGGAACGCCTCGAAGATGACCTTCAGCTTCTCCGGCGGGATGCCGATGCCGGTGTCGACCACCGAGAACGCCAGCACCGCGTCGGCCTGCTGCAGGCTGGGCGTCGAGAAGCGCTCGCCGGAAGCGTTGCGGATCAGCAGCCGGACCCCGCCGCCGTCGGTGAACTTCACCGCGTTGGAGAGGAGGTTGCGCAGCACCTGCTGCAGCCGGTGCTGGTCCGAGCGGAGCACCCGGGGCACATCGGGGTCGACGCTGACGATGAAGTCGAGGTCCTTCTCGGCGGTCAGCGGCCGGAAGGTCGCCTCGACGTACTCGACCACCGAGGTCACCGCGACGTCGGTGACGTGGACGTCCATCTTCCCCGCCTCGACCTTGGACAGGTCGAGGATGTCGTTGATCAGCTGGAGGAGATCGGTGCCGGCGCCGTGGATGGTGCGGGAGTACTCCACCTGGCGGGAGTTGAGGTTGCCGTCGACGTTGTCAGAGAGCAGCCGGGCCAGGATCAGCAGCGAGTTGAGCGGCGTACGCAGCTCGTGCGACATGTTGGCCAGGAACTCGGACTTGTAGCGGGACGAGAGGGCGAGCTGCTCGGCCCGCTCCTCCAGGCCGCGCCGGGCGTCCTCGATCTCGAGGTTCTTGATCTCGATCGCCTGGTTCTGGTCGGCGAGCTGGCGCGCCTTCTCCTCGAGGGCCGCGTTGGTCTGCTGCAGCTCCACCTGCTGACGTTCGCCCTCGTCCTGCTTGTCCTGCAGCTCGGCGGCGAGCCGCTGCGACTCGACCAGCAGCTCCTCGGTGCGCGAGCTGGCCATGATCGCGTTGAGCGAGACCCCGATCGACTCCGCGAGCTGCTCGAGGAACTGCATGTGGACGGCGCTGAACGGCCGGAACGAGGCCAGCTCGACGACACCGATCACCTTCTCCTCGAACGCCACCGGGAGCACCACGATCGAGGTCGGTGCCGCCGATCCGTGGCCCGAGGAGATCCGCAGGAAGTCGGCCGGCACGTCGCGCACGATGATCGGCTGGCGGTCGTACGCCGCCTGCCCGACCAGCCCCTCGCCGAGCGCGAAGACGTCGGGGACGTCGGGGCCGGGCTGGTAGCCGTAGGAGGCGATCCGGCGCAGGACCTTGGGGCCGCCGTGCTCGGAGGTCTGGTCGGTGAGGAAGATCGAGCCCTGCTGCGCGCCGACCAGCGGGGTGAGCTCGGAGACGATCAGCCGGGCGACCTCGAGCAGGTCGCGACCGCCCTGCATGTGGCCGGTGAACCGGGCCAGGTTGGTCTTGAGCCAGTCCTGGTCCTCGTTGGCCCTGGTGGTCTCCCGCAGCGAGTCGATCATCTCGTTGAGGTTGTCCTTCAGGTCGGCGACCTCGCCGGCCGCCCCGACGGTGATCTGCCGGCTCAGGTCGCCCTGGGTCACCGCAGCGGAGACCTCGGCGATCGCGCGGAGCTGTGTGGTCAGCGTCGACGCGAGCTGGTTGACGTTCTCCGTCAGTCCGCGCCAGGTGCCGGAGACGTCGGCGACCTCGGCCTGGCCGCCGAGCTTGCCCTCGGTGCCGACCTCGCGGGCGACACGGGTGACCTCGTCGGCGAAGGAGGAGAGCTGGTCGACCATGGTGTTGACCGTGGACTTGAGCTCGAGGATCTCGCCGCGGGCGTCGACGGTGATCTTCTGGGTGAGGTCGCCACGGGCGACGGCGGTGGTGACCTGGGCGATGTTGCGGACCTGGGAGGTCAGGTTGGAGGCCATCGAGTTGACCGAGTCGGTGAGGTCCTTCCAGGTGCCGGCCACGCCGCGTACGTGGGCCTGACCGCCCAGCGATCCCTCGGTGCCGACCTCGCGGGCGACACGGGTGACCTCGTCGGCGAAGGTACGCAGCGTGTCGACCATCGCGTTGAGGGTGCCGGCCAGGGCGGCGACCTCACCGCGGGCCTCGATGGAGATCTTCTGCGACAGGTCGCCCTGCGAGACCGCCTTGGAGACCTGGGCGATGCTGCGGACCTGGTTGGTCAGGTTGGAGGCCATCGAGTTCACCGACACGGTCAGGTCGCGCCAGGTGCCGGCGACACCCGGCACCTGGGCCTGGCCGCCGAGCGCGCCCTCGGTGCCGACCTCGCGGGCCACACGGGTGACCTCGTCGGCGAACGAGCCGAGCTGGTCGACCATGGTGTTGATGGTCGACTTGAGCTCGAGGATCTCGCCGCGGGCGTCGACGGTGATCTTCTGGGTCAGGTCGCCTCGGGCCACGGCGGTGGTGACCTGGGCGATGTTGCGGACCTGGGAGGTCAGGTTGGAGGCCATCGAGTTGACCGAGTCGGTGAGGTCCTTCCAGGTGCCCGAGACGTCGTGCACGTCGGCCTGGCCGCCGAGCTTGCCCTCGGTGCCGACCTCGCGCGCGACGCGGGTGACCTCGGCCGCGAAGGAGGAGAGCTGGTCGACCATGGTGTTGATGGTCGACTTGAGCTCGAGGATCTCGCCGCGGGCGTCGACGGTGATCTGCCGGCTCAGGTCGCCACGGGCCACCGCGGTGGTGACCTGAGCGATGTTTCGCACCTGGGCGGTCAGCGTGCCGGCCATGAAGTTCACCGAGTCGGTCAGGTCGCGCCAGGTGCCGGAGACACCGGGCACCGCGGCCTGGCCACCGAGCTGACCCTCGCCACCGACCTCGCGGGCGACACGCGTCACCTCGTCGGCGAAGGCGGAGAGCTGGTCGACCATCGTGTTGACGGTCGTCTTGAGCTCGGCGAGCTCGCCGCGTACGTCGACGGTGATCTTCTGGGACAGGTCGCCGCCGGCGACGGCGGTGGTGACCTGGGCGATGTTGCGGACCTGGTTGGTCAGGTTGGTCGCCATGGAGTTGACGGAGTCGGTGAGGTCCTTCCACCGGCCGCCGACGCCCGGCACCTCGGCCTGGCCGCCCAGCATGCCCTCGGTGCCGACCTCCCGGGCGACACGCGTCACCTCGTCGGCGAAGGCGGAGAGCTGGTCGACCATCGTGTTGACGGTCGTCTTCAGCTCGTAGAGCTCGCCGCGTACGTCGACGGTGATCTTCTGGGACAGGTCGCCGCCGGCCACCGCGGTGGTGACCTGGGCGATGTCGCGGACCTGGTTGGTCAGGTTGCTCGCCATCGAGTTCACCGAGTCGGTGAGGTCCTTCCACCGGCCGGCGACGCCGGGAACCTCGGCCTGACCTCCGAGGATGCCCTCGGTGCCGACCTCGCGGGCGACACGCGTGACCTCGTCGGCGAAGGTCTGCAGGGTGGCGGTCATCGAGTTGAGCGTCTCGGCGAGCTCGGCGACCTCACCGCGCGCGGTGACCGTGATCTGCTGCGACAGGTCGCCGCGGGCGACGGCCTTGGCGACCGAGGAGATCCCGCGCACCTGGGAGGTCAGGTTGGAGGCCATCGTGTTGACCGAGTCGGTCAGGTCGCGCCAGGTGCCGGAGACGCCGCGTACGTCGGCCTGGCCGCCGAGGCGGCCCTCGGTGCCGACCTCGCGGGCGACACGGGTGACCTCGGCGGCGAACGAGGACAGCTGGCCGACCATCCGGTCGACGGTGTCCTTGAGCTGCGCCATCTCGCCGGAGACCTCGATGGTGACCGTGCGGGACAGGTCGCCGTTGGCGACGGCGGTGGTGACCTCGGCGATGTCGCGGACCTGGGCGGTCAGCCGCGAGGACATCGTGTTGACCGCGTCGATGAGGTCGCGCCAGGTGCCGGAGGCGTTCCGCACCCGGGCGCGGCCACCGAGCTTGCCCTCGGTGCCGACCTCTCGGGTGACCCGGGCGATCTCCTCGGTGATCGTGGCGAGCTGGGCGACCAGGCCGTTCACGCTCTTGGCGACCAGCAGCGGGTCTCCCTTGAGGGCGCGGCTGCCGTGGCGTACGTCCATCGTCTGGGTGAGGTCGCCTGCGGAGACGGCGGCGACGACCCGGGCGACATCGGCGGTCGGGCGTGCCAGGTCGGCGACCAGCTTGTTGGCGTCCTCGACGGCGCCGGCCCAGGCACCGCCGCCGATGCTCGGCCGGAGCCGTTCGTCATGGTGGCCGTCGCGGCCGGCCTCGCGGCGCACGCGCGCGATCTCGCCGGTCAGGTGGTTCAGCCGTTCGGCGATCTCGTTGTGGATGGAGGCGAGGTCACCGAGCGGCCCGTCGACAGGCTCGAGCCGGCCGGTGAAGATGCCGTCGCGCATCGCGGTCATCGCGTCCTTGAGCTGGCGGAGCGTGACCTGATCGACCGTCACCTGCTCGGGAAGCGTGGCCGACCTCGATGAGTCCGTCGATGAGGGCATCCCCCTGCCTCCTCTCGCGCTGATCCGCGCGTCTGCTGAAGTGTCCCACTCCTCGGCTGGCCGTGGCCCACAAATGATCGTTCACCACCGATTCTGGTAATTCCTTGACCTACCTGCCGGTACCTTGCGGTGATCAGTGCCATACCAGCGCCAAAGGGGTGCACAATCGGCGGTGGTCATGAGTATCGGAGCCAAGACACTGTCTCGAACCTTCGAGCCGGCACCGACGTCGGTCTCAGAAGCGCGCCGTTTCGCGCGCGAGGTGCTTGACGAATGGGGCCTCGACGACCTCCTCGACGACGTCGTCCTGCTGACCAGCGAGCTGGTGACCAACGCCGTGACCCACGCCGGCACGCCGATGACCGTGTCGGTCGTACGTGAGGAAGACCGGCTCCGCATCGACGTCTTCGACCAGCACCCGACCCGGGTGCTCCCGGTCGGCGCGAACGCCCGGCCCGGGGCCGGCGAGCACGGCCGCGGGCTGCTCATCACCTCGGCGCTGGCGACTGCCTGGGGGGTGGAGTACCGCCGGGATCACAAGCGGGTGTGGGCCGCGTTCGCGCTCGTGGAGACGACCCTCGACGTGGATGCGCCCAACGGGGGAGTCCCGGAGGGCCAGGACGTACGCCGCCGGGAGAGCGTGGCCACGCCCGGCCGGGATCCGCTGGGGCTGAGCGGGCTCGCCCTCAACCAGCTCGCGCTCGCCGACATCCTCGACCTCGTGGTGGAGCAGACCCGGGAGCGTTTCGACGCTGACGCTGCGTACCTCCTGCTCGAGGACGAGATGGAGGACCGGTTCGTGGTGGCCGCGACGAGCGGGTCGGCTGCGCTGATCAAGGGGCGGAGCGTGCGCCGTGGCGAGGGCGGTGCGCCGAGCCTTCGGGCCTCGTTCCGGCCGCTGGCGATCGGCGACCTGCGTGCCACGCCGGTCGAGCTGCTCCGCGGGCTCGAGCTGCGCTCGCTGGTGACCGCCCCGGTGGCCTTCGAGGGCCGGGTGATCGGCACCTTGGCGGTCGCGAAGAAGAAGCCGGGCAGCTTCGCGACCGAGGACGGCGCCGAGCTGCAGCGGGTCGCGGACTGGGCCGCGCCGAGCGTCGACCGGGCATCCACGCGGGCTGCCGATGGTGAGCGGCGCGCCTGGCTGGCGTTCCTGGGAGAGGCGAGCGTGATGCTGGCCGGATCGCTGGACCTGGAGACGACGACCGCGATGACCGGCCAGATCGTCGTGCCCCGGCTGGCGACCTGGTGCGGCATCTATCTCAACGACGTACGTGACCATCCTCGGCTCCAGTTCGCCTGGCACGCCGACGAGCACCAGCTCGACGCGGTGCGGGACGCCTTGGAGGACGCGACCCCGGACGGCCCGGAGGTGCCCGCCGTGCCCGACCTCGACGGCGAGGTCGCGATCCTCCCGCTGGAGGCCCGCAACCGGGTCATCGGCTGGCTCACCCTCGGGCGGCCGGCAGGTGAGCCGCTGCGCCGCGAGCGCCTGATGGTGGCGGAGTCAGTGGCCCGCCGGGCGGCCCTGGCCATCGACAACGCCCGCGCCCACACCGAGCTCCAGGAGATCGGCCGGTCCCTGCAGCGCAGCCTGCTGCCTGCGGTGCTGCCGGAGATCCCGGGCGTCGACATCGGGGTCGGCTACGAGCCGACGGGGGAGTTCAACGAGGCCGGCGGCGACTTCTACGACATCTTCGCGCTCGGCGCCGGGCGCTGGGGCTTCATGGTGGGCGACGTCTGCGGCGTCGGACCGGAGGCAGCCGCGGTCGCCGGGATGTCGCGGCACACCGTACGGGCGCTGATGCGGGCCGGCATCCCGATCGCGCCGACCCTGGAGCGGCTCAACGCCGCGATCAGCGACGAGGGCCTGCGGGGCCGGTTCATCACGCTGGTGTGCGGCACGCTCGAGGTCACCTCCGCGTCCCGCTTCCAGGTGCGGCTCGTCTGTGCGGGCCATCCGCCGCCGTTCCTGGTCACCCGTTCCCGGCCCGGTGTCTCCGCCCGACGGGTCGGCCGGTCGCAGGCGCTCCTCGGGGTGCTCGACGCGGTCGACTACATCGAGGAGGAGGTGACGGTGGAGCGGGGCGACCGGCTCGTCGTCGTCACCGACGGTGTTCTCGAGCGGCGCGCCGGGGACACGATGTTCGAGGAGGCCGGCGTCGAGGCCGTCCTCGCCACGGGCATCGACGTGGGAGCGCAGGTCGTCGCCGACCGGCTGCTGCGGGCGGTCGCCGACTTCTCCGCCGTGCCGCCCTCCGACGACATGGCCGTCCTCGTCCTCGACCTGGGGAAAGTTGTCTCTTAGGGCGTGCTGAACTCCTCGTGCCCGAGCACCGCGAGCAGCCGGATCTTCTCCTCCGCCTCGCTGCCGGGCACCGGCGTCAGCACCAGCAGCGCCTGGCCCTGGTCCTGGGTGGACAGCACCTGGCAGTCGACGTCGATGCGGCCGACCTGCGGGTGCAGCAGCGTCTTGTGGTCCTCGTAGCGGTGGGTGACCTCGTGCCGCTCCCACAGCTCGCGGAACTCCTCGGACCTGTCGAGCAGGAGGCGTACGAGCTCGCCGGCGCGGGAGCGCACACCGAGTGCTCCGTAGGCCATCCGCAGGCTCGCCACCAGACCCCGGCCGTGCGTGTCGTGGTAGTCCGGCGGGTAGACGTCCCGGGTCGTGGGATCGGTGAACCAGCGGTACGCCTCACAGCGCTCCCAGCCGGTCAGCGCTGCCCGGTCCCCGAAGATCGTGGTCGCGAGCCGGTTGGCGACCAGCGTCTCGCCGAGCGCGGACATGATCATCGCCGGGGTGTCCTCGAGCCGGTCCAGCACACGCAGCAGCGCCGGGGCGACGTGGCCGTCCTCGAACGTACGCCGCGGGGCGTTGTGACCGGCCAGCCGGTAGAGATGGTCGCGCTCGTCGATGGTCAGGCGCAATGCTCGGGCGAGCGCGGAGAGCATCTGGTCGGAGGGCTGCGGGCCGCGCTGCTGCTCGAGGCGTACGTAGTAGTCGGTCGACATCCCGGTCAGCGCGGCGACCTCCTCGCGACGCAGGCCGGGTGTGCGCCGGCGGGGTCCGGTGATCAGGCCGACGTCCTGCGGGCGGAGCGCCTCACGGCGGCGTCGGAGGAAGTCGGCGAGGGAGGCGCGGTCCATGGCATCCATGATGCGGGTTGGGCTCGTACGCAACCAGGGACCGCCGATCCCACGATCACCAGGTCTCTCCCGCCGTCGGAGCCGCCGCCGCAAGGTGGAGGCATGAACATCACCGGAAACACCATCTTCATCCCCGGCGCGACCTCCGGGATCGGCCTCGCTCTCGCCCTGCGCCTGAAGGAGCGCGGCAACACCGTCATCATCGGCGGCAGGCGTACGTCCCTGCTCTCCGAGCTGGCCCAGGTGCACGGCTTCGACACCGTCCGCATCGACACCGCCGACGCCGACTCGATCGCGGAGGCGACCGCCGACGTCGTCAGTCGCTTCCCGGACCTGAACGTGCTCGTCGCGATGGCCGGGATCATGCGCCAGGAGGACTGGACCACGCCGGGCTTCCTCGCCGATGCCGAGGAGACCGTGGTGACCAACGTGCTCGGTCCGATCCGGCTCATCGACGCGCTGGTGCCGCAGCTGCGTGAGCGCCCCGGCGCCACGATCCTCACCGTCTCCTCGGGGCTGGCCCACACGCCGCTGCGGTTCACGCCCACGTACAACGCCACCAAGGCGGCGATCCACCAGCTCTCCGAGTCGATCCGGATGCAGCTGGCGCCGATCGGGATCCAGGTCACCGAGCTCGTCCCGCCGGCGGTCCGCACGGCCCTGATGCCGGGCCACGAGAGCTCCGAGCACGCGATGCCGCTCGAGGCGTACGTCGACGAGGTGATGGCGCTCCTCGAGGCCGATCCCGAGGCCCACGAGGTGCTCGTGGAGCAGGTCAAGCTGCTGCGCTACGCCGAGGTTCGCGGTGACTACGACCAGATCATCGGGGTCCTCAACGCGGCCGAGGAACGGGTCCGCTGACCCCGGATCTGCGCCCGGGCGCAGCGGCCTAGACTGACCCAACATGAGCGAGCTCACCGTGATCGTGCTGGCCGCCGGCGGCGGCACCCGGATGAAGTCCAAGACTCCCAAGATGCTCCACCAGATCGCGGGCCGGAGTCTCGTGGGCCATGTCCTGGCCGCGGTCTCAGAGGCCGGGGCGTCCCGTGTCGTCGCGGTCGTGGGACACCAGCGGGAGCTGGTCGAGCCCCATATCGCCGAGATCCTGCCCGAGGCCGTGATCGCGGTCCAGGCCGAGCAGCTCGGCACGGCGCACGCCGTGCGGGTGGCGGTCGAGGCCGGCGCGGTCTCCGGCGGGACGGTGCTGGTGACGTACGGCGACACGCCCCTGCTGCGCGGTGAGTCGCTGCGCGCGCTGGTGGCCGACCACGAGGCCGCCGGCCGGGCCGCCACGATCCTGAGCGGGATCGTCCCGGAGCCCTTTGGCTACGGCCGGATCCTGCGTGGCGACGCCGGGGTCGCCGGGATCGTCGAGGAGAAGGACGCGACCGACGAGGAGCGGGCGATCACCGAGATCAACTCGGGGATCATCGCCTTCGACGGCCGTTTCCTGGCCGAGGTGCTGCCGCGGATCGGCAACGACAACGCCAAGAAGGAGTTCTACCTCACCGACGCGATTGCGCTGGCGGTCTCGGACGGGCTCGGGGTGGACGCGTTCGTCCTCGACGACGTCAGCGAGGCCGAGGGCGCCAACGACCGGGCCCAGCTCGCCGCGCTCGGGAAGATCCTCAACGAGCGGATCGTGACCCGGTGGATGAAGGACGGGGTCACCGTGATGGACCCGGCCACGACCTGGATCGATGCCGACGTCGAGCTCGCGCCCGACGTCACCATCCTGCCCGGCACCCAGCTCATCGGTGCCACCCGGATCGACGAGGACGCGGTGGTCGGTCCCGACTGCACGCTGAAGGACACCGAGGTCGGCCACGGCGCCCGGGTGGTGCGTACGCAGGCAGAGCTCGCCGTCGTCGGCCCCGGTGCCAACGTCGGGCCGTTCTCCTACCTGCGCCCGGGCACGGTGCTCGGCGACGAGGGCAAGATCGGCGGCTTCGTCGAGGTCAAGAACTCGACCATCGGGCCCGGCGCCAAGGTGCCCCACCTGTCCTACGTCGGCGACGCGACGATCGGCGAGGGCTCCAACATCGGGGCCGGCACGATCTTCGCCAACTACGACGGGGTCAACAAGCACAAGACCCGCATCGGGCGCCATGTGAAGTCGGGGTCAGGTGTGACCTTTGTCGCCCCGGTGGTGGTCGGAGACGGTGCGACGACGGGTGGCGAGGCCCTCATCCGGGAGGACGTCCCGCCCGGTGCACTGGCCGTCTCCGCAGGTCAGCAGCGAATCATCGAGGGGTGGGCGCTGACCAAGAGGGCAGGCACAGCGCAGGCGGCCGCTGCCGAGGCGGCACTCGAGTCGGGCGTACCCATCCTCGGTGAACCCCCGGCGACAGGCGAGTGACCCCCGGGGTTGGGTCAGGCAGCGAAGTTGATGGAGAATCCAAGTGCAGTGACCCCGGGGGTAGGAGCCAGCACATGACCAAGCGCACCACCGAGAAGCAGATGATGCTCTTCAGCGGCCGGGCTCACCCGGTCCTCGCCGAGGAGGTCGCCGACCTTCTGGGAACGAAGCTGACACCGACCTCGGCCTATGACTTCGCCAACTCCGAGATCTATGTGCGCTACGAGGAGTCGGTGCGCGGTTCGGACGCGTTCGTCATCCAGTCGCACACGGCGCCGATCAACCAGTGGCTCATGGAGCACCTGATCATGGTCGACGCGCTGAAGCGCGCCTCGGCCAAGCGGATCACCGTCGTGATGCCGTTCTGGGGCTACTCCCGCCAGGACAAGAAGCACCGCGGTCGCGAGCCGATCTCGGCTCGTCTGGTCGCTGACATGTTCAAGACCGCGGGTGCTGACCGGATCATCTCCGTCGACCTCCACGCCGACCAGCTCCAGGGCTACTTCGACGGTCCCGTCGACCACCTGATGGCGCTGCCGCTGCTGACCGACTACATCAAGGACAAGTACGGCAACCAGCCCCTCGCCGTCGTCTCTCCCGACGCCGGCCGGATCAAGGTCGCCGAGCGCTGGGCGGCTCGCCTTGGTGGGGCGCCGCTGGCGTTCATCCACAAGACCCGCGACATCAACCGGCCCAACGAGACCGTCGCCAACCGCGTCGTGGGTGAGGTCAAGGACCGCATCTGCATCCTCACCGACGACATGATCGACACCGGTGGCACGATCGTGAAGGCCGCTGACGCGCTCATGGCCGACGGTGCCGCCGGCGTGATCATCTGCGCCACCCACGCGATCCTCTCCGACCCCGCTGTCGACCGGCTGAAGAACTCCACCGCCACCGAGGTCGTCATCACCAACACCCTCCCGGTGCCGGAGGAGAAGCAGTTCGACAAGCTCACCACGCTCTCCATCGCCCCCATGCTCGCCCGGGCGATCCGCGAGGTCTTCGAGGACGGCTCGGTGACCTCGATGTTCGACGGTCACGCCTGATCCTGCGTCTGTCGTGGCGGGCGACTTCGAGCTGACGATCGACGAGCTACGGGTCGTCGCCCGCTACGTCGCGGAGGCCGCCGCCGAGGTCCTGCCTCTGTTCGAGGCTGCCTGCCCCGACGACCTTCGACCGAGGCTGGCGCTGGATGCGGCCTGGGAGTTCGTCGGTGGTGCCAGCCGTACGAAACTGCAGCGGGTCACCTCCTTGGACGCCCATCGCGCGGCCAAGGAGGCGCCGACGGAGGCGGCTCGACTGGCCGCCCGAAGTGCTGGCGACGCCGCCTCCGCCGCCTACCTCCATCCGCTCGCTGATGCCGCCCAGGTCGGGCACATCCTCCGTGCCGCGGCCAGCGTCGCCCGGATCGCAGAGATCTCCGAGCCCGGGGCCGCCGTGGCGTCCCTGGACCGTGCGGTCGAGCGTGCGAGCCCAGCGTCTGGCTGACGACCGGTCGTCAGGGGCCGATGAACCGGGCCGCGACCTCATCGGAGAGAGCGGCGTCGATCCGCGTCCGGAGCTCGGGCTGCATCTCCGGGAGCTCGTCCACCCGGAACCAGCCGACATCCGCAGACTCGTCGTCAGCGACGTACGCCTCGCCCGAGCGCCACGTGCAGCTGAACGTGAGGTCCATGTACACCGCACGATCTCCGTTTGGATAGACCATCGGACTCGTCGCCCCTGCCGACGCCAGCCGGTCGACCGAGATGTCCACCCCGGTCTCCTCCTTCGCCTCGCGTACTGCTGCCGTTGCCGGCTGCTCGCCTGGGTCGACAATCCCGGTGATCGGCGTCCATCTCAGGTTGTCTGCGCGCTGGACCAGAAGAATCTCGTCGTCTCTGCGTACTACCGCTGTTACGCCGGGGAGCCAGAGCAGCTCTGTTCCTATCTTGCGGCGGAGGTCGACGATGAAGTCTGGGATCGGCATGTTGTTCACGGTAGCTGGGCGATTTTCGGGGTTGGGGTGGGCCGCCGACCCGTTCTTTGAGGGTCTTCTCGACCTGCCCCGGAGTCAAGGACGGCCTGCGGCCGCCGGCTTCGCCGGTCGCCTTCGGCGATCCTTGACACCGGACCACGTCGAGAAAGATTTGGCTGGCTATCGGGGCGGCGGCCCGGGTGTGGCCACGGCACACTCACCCACGGAAGGTGACCGCTCCACGCCTGCACCAGGCATGGGGTCTCCCCGTGAAAGAAAAGGTTCTTCCACGCGCCAACCCCACCCCCGCCGAGGCCTCTCTGCGGCGAACGAAAATTCGTTCGCCCTCCAACCCTCCTGCGAGAACGGGCTCTGGGCGAAAGAAAATTCCTTCCCCCAAACCCTCCCATCTGCAAGTGGTCGGCCCGCGCCGAACGAAAATTCGTTCGCCTCCCAACACCGCCTGCCGAACTGGCCCCGAGCGGAAAGAAAATTCCTTCCACCGGGTCGGGCCGACCACCCAGATCCCAAGCCCCCGCCCAACCCATATCTCCGCGCCAGACCCCTGCCGCCGACCCGATAGCCAGCCAAAATTCTCAACGGATCCCGGTGTCAAGGATCGCCGCAGGCGACCGGCGTCAGCCGGCGGCCGAAGGCCGTCCTTGACTCCGGGAACCGTTGAGAACACCCTCCCGTAACGGGTCGGCGGCCCCCAGCCCCGAAGGACCTCAGCTAACCGTCCCGCCAGTCACAACCTCGGGATTCTCAGCCAGCCACGCATCCATCTCGTCCTCACGCATAGCCGCCCACAAGCGGCGGCCTTCGCGCTTGTCGAGACGAACGACGCTCTGCGCGCCTTCTTTGCCCAGCCCCGCGACGGGAGCGGTGAAGAACGTCAGGTCCTCCGAGGGCATCCGGGCAAGATCGAGAGCCAGGCCCCGAAGGTCACCCCCGGAGAAGCCGGAGTCGACGGTCAGGTGGCGAGTGATGATGTCGAGGAGGTCGTAGGCCTTCTTGGGGTTCTTCGGGTCGACGCTCTGCCTCAGGCCGCGGAGGATGGAGCGCAGGACGTACTGCTGGCGCTTCACGCGGTCCAGGTCGCCGCCGGGGAGGCCGTAGCGCTGGCGCACGTAGAGGAGGGCCTCCTCGCCGCTGAGCAGGTGGGTGCCCTTGGTCCAGGTGCGGTGGCGCGCCGAGTCGTGGACCGTCTCGGGGATGTAGACCTCGACGCCGCCGAGGAGGTCGCCGATCTCCTCGAAGCCGGCCCAGTCGACCCAAGCGACATGGTCGATGCGTACGCCAGTGAGCTTCTCGACCGTCTGCACGCTGAGTTTCGGCCCGCCCTGGGAGAAGGCGGCGTTGACCTTGGCCTTGCCGTGGCCGGGGATCCGTACCCAGGAGTCTCGCGGGATCGAGACGACCGAGGCCGAGCGGCGGTCCGCGCTGAGGTGGAGCAGCATCATCGTGTCGGCCCGCTGCTCGCCGGGGGTCCACGACCCTGTGGCCTTGCTGCCGGTCGTTGCCTCGCCGCCGGTGCGCCCGTCGGTGCCGAGGAGCAGGATGTTCAGGGCGCCGGCAGCGTCGCCGGCCGCCTCGGGACGCTCCTCGAGCCCGGCGAAGACATCGACGGTCCGGACCTGGCGGTCGAGTCGGTGGGCGAGATACCAGCCGGTGCCGGTGACGGCGGCGACGAGCACGACGAACGCGATCCCGACGCCGAGCCAGATGCGCGTCTTCTTCATGGCCGTCCTCAGAGGTGGGGGTCGAGGGCGGATAGAGGCTAGTGGTCGCTACTCGCGGTCATCGAAGTGGTCCTCCCACGAGCGCCGCAGGATCGTCGGTACGTCGCCGACCAGGGCAGCGCGCAGAGCATCGAGCTGACCCTCATCGAGGGCGATCCGCGGAAAGGCCCGCCCGACCTCGATGGCGAAGGCCTGACCACGGGTGGCCAGGGCAGGCGCCTCGGCGAGATAGGCGGCGACGTAGGGACGCAGCAGATGCGCCTGCTCGGCGATCCACATCCCCGAGGCCAGCGCCCCGAAGCGACGGTTGTCGACACCGGGGGCGAGCATCGCCTCCCAGGCAGCGTCCTTCGCGCTGGTCGAGGGCCGGGCGGCGAGGGCCCGAAGCGCCCCGAGGTCTCCCTCGGCGGTGCCGTCCCGGTCGCGCTCGGTCGCGATGAAGCGCGCGTCGGCCTCACCGAGCGAGGCGAGACGTACGATCGCCTCCCAGCGCGTCGTCGGCAAAAGCGGGATGCCGACCGCGACGTTGTCGGCGTCCAGCCAGCCGCGCAGCAGCCCGGCGTCCGCGCTGGTCGCGGCCAGGGCCGCGGCCCAGGCAAGGGCCCGCTGCTCGTCGTCCGCAGAAGCCTTCAGGCCCGCAGCGGCCGCGGCGGCGACCCGTGCCACCGCTCCCGCTGCGCGCGAGGCCGGCACCCGCTGCGGGATCACCACGGACCGTGCTTCGGCGAGCACCCCCTCGATGATGTCTGCCCGGGTCTCCGCGGGAAGGTGGGCCTCGACGAGGTCGAGGTAATCGTCGGCCGAGAGGTCACGCGACCGCACCCGGAGGGCGGTGGAGGACCAGAGCACGGCACGTACGAGGGGGTCTTCGAGCCGGGACGGCCCGTCGGAGAGCGCGTCCCACGAAGCCGGGTCGAGGCGGAGCGCGGCGAAGGTCTCGCCGCCGGCGTTGGGGACGACGACGAGGCCAACGAACTCCGGCAGCGGCACCGGCTCGGCACCCAGCTCGACCCGCCGGCGTCCGACGAGCCGCAGCGAGGAGTCGTAGCCGGCGACGGTGAACGCATGCGGCCGGCTTCCCTCGCGCTCCAGGACCGGCACGTCCCCGTCGCGCCGCACGGACACCGTGTCGAACCCTGGGCGCCGCAGCCAGGCGTCCACCCACCCGCGTACGTCCTTCGGCGAGCTCGCCGCGAGCGACTCGACGAAGTCGGCCAGCGTCGCGTTGGCGAAGCGGAACCGGGTCAGATGGCGGTTGACCCCGGCCATGAACTCCTCGTCACCGAGCCAGAAGGCGAGCTGCACCAGGCAGGCCCCGCCCTTGGCGTAGGAGATGCCGTCGAAGATGGTGGCGGCGGTGTCGACGTCGGGCACGTCCTCGGCCAGCGGAGCGACCGGATGGGTCGAGCGGCGCGCGTCGGAGCGGTAGCCCCACGGCTTGCTCCTGACCTCCACCTCGACCCGCAGGTCCGAGAACCCGGCGCCCGCCTCCGCGACCCGGTAGCCCATGTAGTCGGCGAACGACTCCTGCAACCAGGTGTCCTCCCACCAGGTCATCGTCATCGAGTCGCCGAACCACATGTGCGACATCTCGTGGGCGATGATCACCGCGCGGATCGCGCGCTGGGTGTCGGTGATCGCGCCGCGCGGCAACAGCTCGTCGCGGTAGGTCACGCACCCCGGCATCTCCTGCGCTCCCCAGTTGAGCCCGGGCACGAAGACCTGGTCGTAGGAGTCGAAGGGGTAGGGCTCGTCGATGAGGTCGGCGTAGTGGGCGAAGCACGCCTCGGACGTACGCCGCAGCTCGTCGGCGTCCCGGTCCAGCTCGGCCGCCAGCGACCGCCGGGCATGCCATCCGAAGTCGAGGCTCTCCCCAGAATCGAACACAGCCGTCCATCGCACCGAGTGCCACGGCCCGGCGGCGACGATCAGCAGCGCCGGCGGGATCGGGGGAGTGGTGGCGAAGACCCAGCGGCCGGCGTCGTGCGAGACGACGGCGCCGTTGGCGAGGACGGTGTCAGCCGGATCGGCGGTGACCGCGACCGCGAACGATGCCTTGAGATCGTTCTGGTCGAAGCAGGCGAAGACCTTCGAAGCGTTGTCCATGCCCAGATAGGCGGACACGTAGCGCGACCCGTCGACCGGGTCGGTGAACGTGTGCATCCCGTCGCCGTCGGTCGTATAAGGCAGCGTCGCGGTCACCTCCACCTCGTTGACGGCCCCATCGGACAGCCCGGTGGAGAGGCCGGTCAGGCCCACCCGCGCACCGTCGTACGCGGCCTCGACGACCTCCCCGTTGACGACCAACGACACCGACAGCGCGCCCTTCAGGTCCAGGAACGTGTCGGCGACCGTGGAACGGAACCGGACCCGGGTGTGACTCCGGAAGGTCTCGGGACCGGTGAGGTCCAGATCGAGGGAGTAGGAGACGGAGCTGAGCACGCCGGCCCGTGTGCGGGCCTCGTCGAGTGTGAGGGACACGGCCTCCAACGTACGTCCTCGCAGGTCAGCACGCGCGCGCATTTCGCTGTGAGCGTGATCCGGGGATAGTCTGTGGCAGTTGCCTCGGCGAGGGAGCGTATCGCGCTCCGTGATCGACAAGGTGGACGTCTCTTCGGGAGACGCCGTGCCTTCGTCGCACGGCCTTCGTTGGACCAGCCGGGCGCCATTGACGTCAGCACCACTCATCGAGGAGTTCAACGCATGTCCAGCGAGAAGATCGTCGCCGAGAAGCGCACCGAGTTCGGCAAGGGTGCCGCTCGCCGCATCCGCCGTGAGAACAAGATCCCGGCGGTCGTCTACGGCCACGGTGCCGACCCGATGCACCTGAGCCTGCCGGGTCACGCCACCATGATGGCGCTCAAGAACCACGGTGCGAACGCTCTTCTCGAGCTCGACATCGACGGCAAGATCCAGCTGGCCATGACCAAGCAGGTCCAGGTCGACGACGTCCGCCGCGTCATCGAGCACGTCGACTTCGTCGCCGTCCGCGCCGGCGAGAAGGTCACCGTCGACATCACCGTCCACGTCGTGGGCGACGCGATCTCCGGCACCATGGTCGTCACCGACGCCAACACGCTGACCGTCGAGACCGAGGCCACCCACGTGCCCGAGAGCATCGAGATCAGCGTCGAGGGCCTCGAGGCGGGCACCCAGATCCTCGCCGGCGCCGTCGAGCTGCCGAAGGGCACCACCCTGGTCACCGACCCGGAGACCCTGGTCGTCAACGTCACCGAGGCCAAGACCAACGAGGAGCCCGCCGACGAGGCCGCCGAGGGCGAGACCGCTGAGTCCGCCGAGGCTGAGGCCACCAACGGCGAGTGACCGATTCGGTGACCGACGGCGTCTGGCTGGTCGTCGGCCTGGGCAACCCCGGGCCGACGTACGCCGGGCACCGTCACAACATCGGCTATCTCGTCACCGACGAGCTGGCCAACCGGCTGGACGGCAAGTGGCGTGCCCACAAGTCCGGCCGTGCTGACGTCGTGGAAGGGCGGCTCCCGGGGGCGACTCCGGGGCTGCCCGGCCCACGCGTCGTGCTCGCCCGTTCCCGGACCTACATGAACGAGTCCGGCGGGCCGGTCAAGGCCCTCGCGACCTTCTACAAGGTCCCGCCCGACCATGTCATCGCCATCCACGACGAGCTCGACATCGCCTTCGACACGATGCGGGTCAAGCTGGGCGGTGGCGACAACGGCCACAACGGCCTCAAGTCGATGCGGTCCTCCCTGGGCACCGGCGACTTCCACCGGGTGCGCGTCGGCATCGGCCGCCCGCCCGGGCGCCAGGAGGTGCACGACTTCGTGCTCTCCAACTTTTCCACCACCGAGCGCAAGGTGCTGCCGTTCGTGGTCGACACCGCCGCCGACGCGATCGAGACGCTGATCAACGAGGGTCTGGAGAAGACTCAACAGAAGTTCAACTCCTAGGGTCAACTCCTAGAGGGTCAACTCCTGGGCGGCCGCAGATACCGGTCGTACGCCGCGACCGCAGCCAGCTGGGAGCCGACCTCGAACTTCCGCAGGATCGACTTCACCTGGGTCCGCACCGTCGTCTGGGCGACACCGAAGCGCGCCGCGATCTCGGCGACGGTGGCCCCGTCGTAGAGCAGCTCGAGCACCTCGTGCTCGCGCACGGTCAGCGAACGGACCAGGCGATGCATGCGCTCGCGTCCATCCCGGAGCAGGTGCCACTGCGCGATCAGCCCCTCGGCCTCGTTAGGTGTGTGCCCGTGCCGTCCCTCGGCCGCGTCGCGCAGCGTGTCCTCGATCGTGTCCGAGTCGGTGTCGGCGGAGAGCACCGCGACCGCACCGGCCTCGAGCAGGGCACCCCAGAGGCCGCCGCGTGGGGCGGGGGTCAGTACGACCCCGGGCAGGCGTACGCCGTGGACGAGGTCGCACACTTCGCCGAGATGGGTCCAGCCGTCGAGGTCGGTCACCACCAGCCAGGCGGAGGGGTCTCCGCCGAGCAGCTCGTCGGGGGCCGCGATGGTGGGCGCAGTCGCCGTGACCGTGATGCCGCGCTCCTCGAGCGCAACCGTCACGGCATCGAGGGTCATCGTCTCGTCGGCTGAGACAGCAACCCTGAGTCGTACGGTCGAGCCTGCCATGTCTGCCGCGCCGTTCGGTCGTCTCGGGCCCTGCCAGATCTCCCTGGGGGTATGGCTATTCTGGGGAGCCTCAGGCGGAGATCGGGAACCTGTTCTACAGTGCCCCAAGTTTGGGGATGACCTGGGACAACGTGTCCCGCAATGTAGTTTGTGGACGACCTCGAAATTCTATGACTCCTCAATTCTCGGTATTGGCCCGGAATGCGGTCCCGTGGCGATACGGTGCTGATTACGTTGCCTTGTGAAGGTTTCGGTCACAAACATTCAAATTGGGACGGCCCGACAAGCTCGGGCTGGGGGAGCAGGGCCTGGACACGGCCCGTCTCGGGACTCATACCTCACTGGCCGACCCGACCTGGGGAGCAGTATGTCTACGTCCATTTTCCAGCGGATCAACTCGGGTTGGTTAACCACCGCCTACGCAACGACCACCGCCGTCTTCATCGGTATCCAAAGTTTTCTGATCGCGGTCCTTCAGGGACCTTGGGTCTCCTTCCACGCCCACGGAGCACTCCTGTGGGCCCTCCTCACGGCCATCGTCGTCACCACCTCGCTGGTGGCCGCCGCGGCGCTGCTGTTCGGTGGCGTGCGCATCTACCGGCGCGTGTGCGCGGCAGAAGCGAAGGCAGCCGACGAGATCTACCACGACCTGCTCAGCGCGCGTGAGACCCAGCGTCTCCACCGGGCCCGGATGCACGAGGTGACCTCTACCCTCGCCGGTGTTCGCTCGGCCAGTGAGCTGCTGTGCAACTCCGACACGCTCGACCCGGAGCGTCGCGTCGCGATGATGACCATGATGGGCAGCGAGCTCAGGCGCCTCGAGCGCCTCGTCCGTGCCCAGCGTGGCGGCGCGGACACGATGCCGATCGACGTCGGCGTGATCGATGTCGACGCTGTGATCCACAACCTCGCCCTGGCCCATGAGGCCGGCGGCACCACGGTCGTCCACGAGCCCAGCAACGCGCTCGCCTCCGGCAGCTCGGACGCGGCGGCGGAGATCGTCAACATTCTTCTCGACAACGCGGCCAAGCACGGTTCCGGCGCTGTCGAGGTCAAGGTTCAGCACGAGCCCGGCGAGTCCGGTCAGATGGTCGTCATCGAGATCTCCGACGACGGCCCCGGCGTCGCCCCCGAGGTGCGCGACCGGATCTTCGAGTGGGGCGTCCGCGGTCCGGACTCGGCCGGCCAGGGCATCGGGCTCAACGAGGCCCACACCGTCGCCGAGCGGATGGGCGGCTCGCTCCGCCTCGCCGCCGCAGAACGTACGACCTTCGTGGTCACCCTCCCCAGCGCGGTGATACAGCCCAGCGCCGTGATCCAAGTAGACAAGGAAGGCGCCTCCGATGACGTCGTCGCCGCGTAGTCAGTATCGAGTCGTCATCGTCGAGGACCATGTCCTCTTCGCCGAGTCGCTCGAGCTCGCCGTCTCGATGGAGGGATACGACGTACGCCGCATCCCGATGCCCAGCGAGCCCGTCTCCACCGCCACGATGGTCTCCGTCGTACTCCGCAACAAGCCGAAGGTCGTGCTCCTCGACCTCGACCTGGGCCGCTACGGCGACGGCGTACGCCTCATCGAGCCGCTGGCCAAGGCCGGCGTCGACGTGGTCGTGGTGACCGGTGCGATCGAGGAGGCCCGCTGGGGCCAGGCGCTGCGCAACGGTGCCCGCACGGTGCTGTCCAAGTCCCGCCCGCTCGGTGAGATCCTCGGCACCGTCAGGCGCCTCTACCAGGGCGCCTGCGTCCTCGCGGTGAGCGACCGCGAGCGGCTGATCCGGGTCTGGTTCGAGCGCCAGCACGAGGTCTCCGAGCTGAGCCGCCGCATCGAGCTGCTCACCAAGCGCGAGTCGCAGGTCCTCGGCCACCTCATGCTCGGCCGCACCGTCCACGAGATCGCCGTCATCGGCGTCGTCTCCGAGGCGACCGTACGCACCCAGGTGAAGTCCATCCTCGCCAAGCTCCAGGTCACCTCCCAGATCGCGGCCGTCGGCCTCGCCCACCGCCTCGGCTGGCGGTCCCCGCAGTCGCTGGAGTGAGCCGACTGGTCTGGACCAGTGGGTTCCGGTTCCCTCATTTGGTCTAACCGGACCCCCATCGGCCCCCAACGACCGCTTTCTTCCCGCATTGTTCTGGCATGAAGTAAGCGTTCGGGCGCCCAGCAGCTATGGGGGAGATGGATGACGATAGAGCTGGCGTCGGTGGAGACAGTAGTCCCGCTCGACATCAACCGCCGGAGGGTGTCTGCCAAGGCACCCTCCCTTCGGTTGCAGGCCTCGATGGTCGACGGGCTCGCGCTGATGATCCTCGCGCCGTTGATCGTGGGACAGGAGATCGTCCCCGCGCTGGAGTGGGGTCTGCTCTGGGGACTGGCCACCAGGATCACCGCGCCGAAGATCCTGCCCGGCGCCGAGCGTCTGCGGGCGACGGTCTCGGGGGTCTTCAAGGCGTTCATGGCGATGAGCATGTTCACCTGGCTGTTGGGTGCGGTGGTCGAGCTGCCGCAGGCGCAGCTGGTCGTGCAGACGATCCTCGGGCTGGTGACCGCGCTGGCCTTCCGGGTCGTCGGCTACATCTTCAGCTCCCGGCCGCGCACTCCGCTGCGTGTCGTCGTGGTGGAGGCGGCCCACGACCACGGGGTGATCCCGGAGTGGACCCACCGGCTCAGCGGCGGCCTGATGGAGGCGGCCGCGGTCTGCCGGGCCGACGGTCTCTCCGGCGCGATCGCGTCGGTCGCACCCGACGCCGTGCTGGTCGTCCCCGGGCCTGACCTGGCCGGCCGGGAGATCCAGCGGCTGGCCTGGACGAGCGAGTCCTTCGGTCTACCCCTGCTGGTCAGCACCCGGATGCAGGACGTGACCCCGCAGCGTACGTCCTCGATGCGGCTGGGCTCGATGACCCTGCTCTACGTCGACGAGGCCCTGCGGGCGCGGCTGACCCGGGTGGCCAAGTACGTGTGGGAGTGGCTGGCCGCGGCGGCCGCCGTCGCCGTGCTCCTCCCGGTCTTCGCCGTGATGGCGGTCGTGATCAAGCTCGATTCCCCGGGCCCGGTCTTCTTCCGGCAGGTGCGCGTCGGCCGTGGCGGCCAGCAGTTCCGGATCTGGAAGTTCCGCACCATGGTCGTCGACGCCGAGTCGCTGCTGCGCACGCTCGACCACCGGCCCGGACACGTCCTCTTCAAGCTCCGTGCCGATCCGCGGGTGACCCGCGTGGGGCGGGTGCTGCGGAAGTACTCCCTCGACGAGCTGCCGCAGCTGTTCAACATCGTCCTGGGCCAGATGTCGCTGGTCGGGCCCCGTCCGGGGCTGCCGAGCGAGGTGGCGATGTACGATCGGGACTCTCATCGCCGACTTGCGGTTGCACCCGGTCTGACCGGGCTGTGGCAGGTCTCGGGGCGTTCGGACCTCTCCTGGGAGGACACGGTCCGCCTGGACCTCGACTATGTGGACAACTGGACGCTGCTGCGGGACTTCGGGATCGTCGTTCGTACAGTAAAAGCTGTTGTGCGTGGCTCTGGCGCCTACTAGTGAGTGTCGCCTAAACTCCCAGGCCGTTGTGTGAGCAACCCAACACGTACGAACAACTGGATCCTCGACGGGAACGTCCCCCATGCAAACCTCCCCCCACCCCATGATTGCCGGCCGTTATGAGCTGCACCGCCTGATCGGGCGAGGCGGTATGGGCGAGGTATGGCAGGCCATGGACCTCACCCTGCAACGCTGGGTGGCGGTCAAGGTCGTCCGGACGTCGGCCGACCCGACGATGATCGAGCGGTTCCGGCGCGAGTCGCTCTCCACCGCGGCCGCCAGCCACCCCGGCACCGTGCAGGTCCACGACGCCGGGATCGAACGCACCGCCAACGGGCCGATGGCCTTCCTCGTGATGGAGCTCCTGACCGGCCCCGACCTCGGCGAACGCCTGCGTTCGCACGGCCCGCTGATCGCCCGGGAGGCCGGCGAGGTCATCGTCCAGTCCGCGCGCACGCTCGCCGCGGTCCACGCCCAGGGGATCGTCCACCGCGACATCAAGCCGTCCAACCTGGTCTACGACAGCGACCGCAGGATCAGGATCGTCGACTTCGGGATCGCCCAGCTCGCCCGGCTGGGTGACCAGCGGCTGACCTCCACCCACGACGTGGTCGGAAGCCTCGGCTACCTCTCGCCCGAGCGTGGCTCGGGTGGCGAGGTCGGTCCGCCGAGCGACATCTACTCCCTCGGCTGTGTCTTCTACGAGATGCTCACCGGCCGCACCCCCTACTCCGGCGGTGCGCCGGCGACGATGGTCTACCAGCACGCCACCGCACCCATCCCGCGGGTCAGCGCCGTGGTCCAGGTGCCGGGGATCATCGACGACCTGGTCGCGATGATGATGGCCAAGGACCCCGAGCAGCGGCCGAGCGCGCACGACGTCGTTGCGGTGCTCACCGGCTCGGGCCCGCTTCCGGTCTTCGACGCGCAGGTGCCCAGGCAGCGTCCGGCGCACGCGTCGGGTCCGATCAGCACCTCCGGCGCCTACGAGGCGTTCGGTGGGAGCGGCTCGTTCCCCGCTGCTGGGTCGACCGGGTCGACCGGTGCGACCGGCTCGTCCGGGGCGTTCGAGAGGATCGGGGCGAGCGGGTCGTTCCCGACCGGCGGGTCCCGGGTGGTGAAGCGCTCCGGCGCCAACCGGACGCTGAGCATCCTGCTCGCGGTGGCCCTGGTCGCTGTCGCGGTCGGCGGCGTGGCGACCTTCGCCTCCTTCCGCAGCGCCTCGGAGACGGGCCGGGCGGCCGCGCTCAGCGAAGCACTCCCGGAGACCATCGAGCTCGCCGTCGACGTGATCTTCGAGCGCGACGCGCTGCAGCCCGTCGCGCAGGCGCCGGTCAACGTACGTTCCACCTACCTGCACACGACCGACCTCGCGGTCGAGGAGTGGCGGACGGCCGCGGCCGAGGTCGACGTCGACGGTGACGCCGAGCTGCGGACTCTTCACCACGACATCACCGAGGTGCTCGACGACTTCGAGCTCTACCGGGTCGAGATGCAGGAAGGTGACAAGGCCAGCCAGGACGCCGCTCGCGAGGTCTACACCGCGCTGGCCAGCAACCTGCTGATGCTCGCGGCGCACGTGCCGGAGCTGGAGGACAACCAGACCGGCGACCAGGTCCGCAACCTCAGCAAGCTGACGCAGGCGGCGGAGGCGTTCAGCATCGAGCGGGAGCTCATGATCGTCGCGCTGTCCGAGAACGAGATCGGCACGAAGTCGGTCAAGGAGCTCACCGACGCGGAGGCCGCCTGGGTGAAGGCGTCCTCGGCGTTCTACTCGGGCGCCTCGCCCGACCTGCAGGCGGACCTCGACCAGGTCTCCGACGGCACCTTCGACAAGGGCTCGGGCGCGATGATGGTGCAGCGTATGGTCCGCGACGTCGCCGCCAAGGGCAGCATCGAGGGCGTCGCCACGGAGCTGAGGGCGGCGTCGAAGGGCGAGCCGATCGTCCGCACCTGGTCCGACGGCGCCGTCGCGTACATCCAGAGCCTTCTCGAGGTGATCCTGAAGTCGGCCGAGACCATGGCCAACGACGTCACCGACGAGCACGAGCGTGCCAAGACCGGGCTGATCCTGCGCGCGGTCCTGACCGGGGTGGCGCTGGTCGCCGCGATCGGACTCGGGCTGGGTCTTTATCGGACTCGGCGGTCGGCTGGATAGAGTGCCGCGGGTGAACTTCGAAGCGGAGCCAGAGAAGACCAAGCAGAGCGAAGCTGGTGTGCCTACGCCCGAGATCCTCGCCTCCGACCACCTGCTGGCCGCCTGGCTCGCCGAGACCGCCGGCCGCCGGCTGCTCGAGGTACGTGCCACCTCCGGCCTGGAGGGCAAGGAGCTCAAGGACGCCGGTGACCTCGCGGCTCACGAGCTGCTGATGGAGCTCGTCGCCGAGTACCGCCCGCAGGACGCCGTCCTCTCCGAGGAGGGCAAGGACTCCAAGGAGCGGCTCACGAAGGACCGGGTGTGGATCATCGATCCGCTCGACGGGACCCGCGAGTTCTCCGAGCCGCCGCGTGATGACTGGGCGGTGCACGTGGCGCTGTGGGCCTCCTCCAACGACGGTGAGCTGATCGCCGGCGCGGTCGCTCAGCCGGCGCTGGCGGACGCGTCCGTGCAGAGCACCTTCCACACCGGTGCCGCCCCGGTCGTGCCGCCGTCGACCTCGACCCGTCCCCGGATCGCCGTCTCCCGCAGCCGGCCGCCGGCGTTCGTGGCGGCGCTGGCCGAGGAGCTCGACGCCGAGCTGGTACCGATGGGATCGGCCGGCGTGAAGATGATGTCGGTCGTGCGCGACATCTCCGACGCGTACGTCCACGCGGGCGGGCAGTACGAGTGGGACTCCGCCGCCCCCGTGGCGGTCGCCGCCGCTGCCGGGCTGTTCACCTCCCGCATCGACGGCTCGCCGCTGCGCTACAACCAGGACGACGTGTATCTGCCTGATGTCATCGTTTGTCGGCCTGAGCTGTCGGAGCAGATCCTGTCGTTCATCAAGCGTCACGGGGTGGAGTGACGCGGTTCGGGCGATTGGCTCACCGCGGTCGGCGACCGTGATTTGGTCGGCTGTGGGCCGCCGGGTGTGGCCACGGCACAGGCATTCACGGCAGGTGACCGATCCACTCCGAGATCAGACATGGGGTCTCCGGGTGGAAGAAAATTTTCTTCCACGCACCAATCCCACCCAGGGCCAGGCCCCTCTGAGGCGAACGAAAATTCGTTCGCCTCACCGGAAGGAAAATTCCCTCCGGCGATCGGCCCACCCCAGCTCCCAAGCCACCGCCCAACCCAAACCGCGGCGGCAAACCCCAACCACAAAACACTCCATCCCGCCGGCGTGCAAAAGACTCAAGAGCCGAGCAGCAACTCCTCGAGCGACTCCAGGCTCTGCCGCGCGTACCCCTTCCACATCCACCCGAAGACGGGCATCGCGAACGAGGCGGCCTTGGACGTGGGAGTGACGTCCCAGGACCAGGTGACCCGGGTGCCGGTGCCAGCCGGGGCGAAGGACCAGCGCCCGGCGACGTGGCCGACCAGGAGCTTGAGCGGGCCGGAGAGCGGCATGATCTCGTAGGAGAACGTCGACGGGGCGTCGACGTCGGTCAGGGTCTCGCGCATCGTCGCGCCGTCGGCGAGGACGATCGTGCGGGTCTCGCCGGCGGCATCCCAGCCGCCGGCCTGGTCGCGGACTTCGGCGATCGGGCCGATCGCGGCGTACCGGCGACCGAAGATCTGCGGCAGCGGCGCCGGGAGGACGCGGGCGAGGGCGGTCTCGTACGCGACCGGGATCGCTCGGGAGGATTCGAGGTGCAGTGCCTCTGGGTGCTGGGTCATGAGGACGAGCATGGCATCAAGTGCCTGCGGGTAGCGTGAGGGACGTGGTGGTGGAGCAGATCGAGATCGAGACACCTGACGGCACCGCCGAGGCCTATCTGGCCCGGCCCGAGAGCACGCCGAAGGGTGGTGTGCTCGTCTACATGGATGCCATCGGCCTCCGGCCGCGGCTTGCGGAGATGATCGAGCGGGTCGCTTCCTGGGGCTACGTCGTGCTCGCGCCCAACACTTTCTACCGCGACGGCAGCGTGGCGGAGCTGGCACCGACCGGCGATCTCCGCGACCCCGCGGCGAGGGAGGCGTTCTTCGTGGACGCGATGTCGAGGGTCCGGGACCTGAGCGTCGCTCGGCTGGCGATCGACATCCCCGCGTACGTCGAAGCCCTACAGACGTACGTCACCGGCCCGCTCGCAACCCACGGCTACTGCATGGGCGCGCGGCTGGCGGTGCGGACCGCGGGGCGGTTCCCCGACGAGTTCGTCGCGGTCGGCGGCTTCCACGGCGGCGGGCTGGTCACCGCGGACGCCGCCTCGCCGCACACCTGCATCGCCGGGACGAGGGCGGAGTACTACTTCGGCCACGCCGACCACGACCGCTCCATGACGCCGGAGAACGTCGAGGCCCTCAGCAGGGCGCTCGACGACGCCGGGGTGATGTACACGAACCTCATCTACCCCGACGCCCCGCACGGCTACACGATGTCGGACACCTTCTCCTACCAGGAGGAGGGGACTCATCGGCACTTCACCGATCTCGAGGCGCTTTACGCCCGTACGATGGCCTGATGGCGAAACCGGTACTTGTCGTGATGGGAGTCTCGGGCTCAGGGAAGTCGACCATCGGGGCGGCGATCGCGGGGCGGCTGCGGGTGCCGTTCGAGGATGCCGACGACCTGCATCCGCAAGCCAACATCGAGAAGATGACCGCAGGGATCGCGCTCGACGACGATGACCGCTACCCCTGGCTCGAGGCGGTCGGCGAGTGGCTCGCCCGACACGCCGAGCGCGGTGGCGTGATGGGCTGCTCGGCGCTGAAGCGGAAGTACCGCGACCAGCTCCGCCGGCACTGCCCGGAGGTGACCTTCCTCCACCTGGAGGGCACCCGCGAGGTGATCGCGAGGCGCCAGGCGAGCCGACCCGGCCACTTCATGCCGGCCGCGCTCCTGGACAGCCAGTTCAAGACGCTCGAGCCGCTCGAGTCGGACGAGGCCGGGATGGCCGTCGCCGTCGACCAGCCGGTCGACGCGATCGTCGAGGAGTACGCAGGCCGGATCGGCGCCTAGAACGGCGCCTGAGCTAGGCCGAGAGGCGGCCGACACGCGCCCATCTCGGGTTGGGCACTGCGTGCCGGCCGCGGCCACGCCCGGGTGAGGGACCAGCGGGCGGGCCCACTTTCGACCGTAGCCCAGGATGGTGCCCCACAACAGGGGGATATCGACTATCCCTGCAGGTCAGCCCGTAAAAATCTGTCCGTAGAACACGTCCGGGACCTCGGATGCCTTCGAGGTGAACTCGGGGGCTCGCTTCTCCAGGAACGCCGCGACTCCCTCCTTGCCGTCGCCGACCGAGGCGTAGAACATCGCCAGCGAATCGGACAGGTGCGCCTCGAGCGGGTGGCGCGCGGAGGCGTTGCGGGTGATCAGCTGGCGGACGAGGGCGGTGCCGACCGGCGACCGGTTCTGGGTGAACCTCCGGGCCAGGTCGATGGCGGCGGGCAGCAGCTCGTCGGGCAGGTGGATGCTTCGGATCAGACCGCCGTCGAGGGCCTGGTCGGGGTCGAGGATCTCCGCGGTGTAGAGCCACTCCAGCGCCCGGGGAACGCCCACGACGCGCGGCAGGAAGTAGGACGAGCAGGCCTCGGGGACGATGCCGAGCTTGCCGAAGACGAAGCCGATCTTCGCCTTCGAGGAGGCCAGCCGAGCGTCCATCGCGCACAGCATCGTGGCGCCGATCCCGACCGCCGGGCCGTTGATCGCGGCGATCACCGGCTTGGGGAGCGCGTGGATCGCGAGGGTGACCTTGCCGCCGGTGTCGCGTACGCCCTCGGCGTACTCGGGGTGGTTGGCCGGGTCGGCGAGGTGCTCGGCGAGCCTCTCCGGCGTCGGGTGCAGCGACTCGTCGAGGCCGAACACGTTCCCGGAGGCGGAGAGGTCCATCCCGGCGCAGAACGCCCGCCCGGCGCCGGTCACCACCACCGCGCGCACCTCGTCGGCCATCGCGTCGGTGGTGAAGACCTCCTCGAGCTCGCGCGCCATCGTCACCGTGAACGAGTTGAGGGCGTCTGGGCGGTTGAGGGTCAGGAGCGCGATGCCGTCGGCGTCCACGTCGAAGGTCAGGGTCTCGTAAGCCATGGGTCACAGTCTGCACCGGTGGTCGAGCTTGTCGAGACCCCCTCTCGCGTATTGGGTCCGCTCAGCCGCGGCTCGGCGGGTCTACGTACTGTCGAAAGTCGGTACGTCCGGAGCGATGCGGCAACTACCGTGGTGCGCGTGAGTCTGCTGCGCCGGCCCCGCTTGTCTGAACCGATCCTGTCGGGCCTCCTGGTCGTGGCGGTCGCCGCCGAGCACCTCTACATGAGCGACGCCGGCCACCCGCAGTGGTCGGGCTGGTCCGCGCTGTTGGGAATCCTCGGCGTCACGCTGGCGATGTGGGTCCGGAAGAGGCAGCCAGCGGTCGCGGTCGCGCTCGTGTGCGCGCTGGTCGGCGGCACGGTGGTTGCCAACGACGGATGGGTCCTGATCAGCTACATCGCGTTCGCGGCGCTGGTGAGCTTCCTCGTCGGCAGATGGGCCGACCGGGTGTGGCCGTCGGCGATCGTGGCCGGCGTGGCCGTGGTGACGCTGACCGTGCTGGACGCCGTCGTCAACGGCGGCGGGGTGCAGGTGGCGATGGCCGGCAACATGGTCATCTTCATGGCGCTGCCATGGCTCAGCGGCCGCTATCTGCGCCAGGTCGCCCGCAACCACTCGACCGAGATCGAGCAGGCCCAGCTCACCGAGCGTGCCCGGATCGCCCAGGAGATGCACGACTCGCTGGGCCACGAGCTCAGCCTGATCGCGCTGCGCGCCGGTGCGCTCGAGGTTGCGCCGGGTCTCAGCGACGCCCACCAGAAGGCGGCCGGCGCCATCCGCGCGGCCGCCGCCGGGGCCACCGAGCGCCTTGGCGAGATCGTCGGCGTCCTCCGCCCGGCCGCCGAGGAGGCCCCGCTGACCCCTGCCGCGGCCGGGATCGGCGGCCTGGTCGAGCGCGCACGTGAGTCGGGGATGGACGTACGCCTGGAGGGCTCGCTCGATGACGGCGAAGGGGTGCGGGACGTCGCCGCCCATCGCATCGTGCAGGAGGCGTTGACCAACGCGGCCCGGCACGCTCCCGGGGCGTCGGTGACGGTCTCGGTGGAGAACGGAGCCGACGGCATACGCCTATCGGTGACGAACGGCCGCGCGACCCTCCCTCCGCGCGCCGGGGCCACGACCGGCCTCGGTCTGGCTGGACTGGAGGAGGCTGCGCGCGCCGCCGGCGGCACGCTGCGCCACGGCCCCGCCGCCGGCGGCGGGTTCGAGGTGGTCGCCGATCTGCCGGCCCGCGAGGACCAGCGGCGCGGGGTGCGCCTGTGATCCGGGTGCTGCTCGCCGACGACGAGGCGATGGTGCGGGCCGGCGTACGCGCGATCCTGGAGACCGACGAGAGGATCGAGGTGGTCGCCGAGGCCGCCGACGGGCGCGAGGCGGTCGAGGCGGCCCAGCGCCACCGGCCCGACGTCGCGCTGCTCGACGTCAGGATGCCGCGGATGGACGGTCTGGCGGCTGGGGCCGAGATCGCCCGGACCGCCCCGGAGACCGCCCGGGTCATGCTGACCACCTTCTCCGAGGACGCCTACATCGCCCGGGCCCTCGGCGACGGGGCGAGCGGGTTCCTGCTGAAGTCCGGCGATCCCCGCGAGCTGCTCGCGGGCGTGCACGCGGTCGCCGACGGCGCCGCCTTCCTCTCGCCACGGGTCGCCCAGCGCGTCATCGCCGAGCTCGGCGCCGGGGCCGGTGACCGGATGTCGCGGGCCGCGGACGCGCGGGCCAAGGTCGCCGCCCTCACCGACCGCGAGCGCGACGTGATGGCGCTGGTCGGCGCAGGGCTCTCCAACGCCGAGATCGGTCGCCGTCTCCACCTCGTGGAGGGGACGGTGAAGGCCTATCTGAGCAGCGCCTTCGGTCGTCTCGGCGTACGCAACCGGGTGCAGGCAGCGGTCCTCGCCCACGAGGCAGGGCTCGTGAGCGAGGACCGCTAGCAGGCGGAAGCCTCAGGCGTCGCGCCGGCGGAACACCAGGTACCCCGCCAGCAGCGTGGCCACGGACCAGGCGGTGAAGAGCCCGAGCCCGCCGTTGCGGCCGTAGGGGAGTCCGTCGGAGAGCCCGAAGAGGGTCGCGATCCCGATGCCGAGATACTCCGTGCCCGCCGTCCCCGGCAGGTAGTAGGAGACGTCGGTCATCAGGTCCATCCCGCTCATCATCAGCACCATCGGCAGCAGGAAGAGCACCAGGAACGCCACGACCAGCGCCCCGGCGGTGCTGCGCAGACCGACCGCGAGCCCGATGGCCAGCGCGACGACCACGCCCATGTAGACGCTGATCTTGCCGGCCACCGTGGCCACCGCGGAGACGTCGAAGACCCCGTAGTCGCCCGCCGTCAGGTAGCCGAGACCGGCGCCCAGGACGGCGAGGAGCGCTCCGGCGACCAGTGCGACGACCTCCACGACGACCAGCTTCGCAACCAGCACCCGGCGGCGCCGGGGCTCGCACTGCAGGGTCGTACGCATGCTGCCGGAGGCGTACTCCGAGGTCACCGTCAGCAGGGCCAGCGCGATCAGCGCGAACTGGGTGAAGAGCAGCCCCGCGGTGGCGACCTCCTCGACATGGAGGAGCTGGTCGGCGTGGGACAGGTTCGGGTTGGGCTCGGCGGCGTCGAAGCCCAGCGGGACCGAGTAGAGCGCCATCAGCGCGGCCGCGCCGATCAGGCACCACCAGGTCGAGCGGACGGACCAGAGCTTGGTCCATTCGGACGAGATCGCAGCAAGCATCAGGCCACCTCCGTCCCGGTGTACTCCACGCTGTCGGCCGTCAGCCGGAAATAGGCTTCCTCCAACGAGCCGTGCCCGGCCACGAACGACTCCAGCGAGGAGTCCGCGAGCAGCCGCCCACGCCCCAGCACGACCAGGTGGTCGGCGGTCTGCTGCATCTCGCTCATCAGGTGGCTGGAGACGAGGACCGTACGCCCCTCCGCGGCGAGCGACCTCAGCAGCTTCCGGATCCACATCACCCCGTCGGGATCGAGCCCGTTGACCGGCTCGTCGAAGAGCATCACCCGCGGGTCGCCGAGCAGCACGCCCGCGATCCCGAGCCGCTGGCTCATCCCGAGCGACAGGCTCCCGGCCCGCCGCCGGGCGACCCCGGCGAGACCGACGCGCTCGAGCACGTCGTCGACCCGGGCCACCGGGATCGAGTTGCTCCGCGCCATCGCCACCAGATGCGTACGCACCCGGCGACCGGGGTGCACCGCCTTGGCGTCGAGCAGCGCACCGACCTCGCGCAGCGGACGCCGCAGCGAGGCGTACGGACGGCCGTCGATCGTCGCCGTCCCCGACGTCGGCCGGTCCAGGCCGAGGATCATCCGCATGGTGGTGGACTTCCCGGCGCCGTTGGGGCCGAGGAAGCCGGTGACCCGGCCGGGCACTATCTGCATGGTGAGATCGTCGACCGCGGTGGTCGCGCCGTATCTCTTGGTCAGGTGGTCCAGAGTGATCATGCCTCGAACCTAGGGACGTACGCGGCCGGGCACAGTGGACGAAAAGCAGCCGTCCCTACCGACGAAAGTCAGTAGGGACGGCTGGGGTGGAACGGACTATTCGGGCAGACCGGTCGGGGTGCAGATGTCGGCCGGGATCTGGTCGACGGTGTCCGCCTTGATGTGGCCGAACATCGTGAGCGCGTCCTCCTTGCGCCAGTTGACCGCGAAGTCTCGGATCGGGACGCCACAGGTCATCGCGGAGCCACCTGCGAGCGCCTTGAACGCCCACAGGAACTTCGCGCCGCCGATGACGCTCATGCCCTCGCCGACCTTGAGTCCTTCGGCGCCCTCGCCCATCTCGGCGAGCTTGGCCGGGTTCAGCAGGGTGCCCAGGCTGGTGGCCTTCTTGCCGATCGCGGAGATGACCTCGGTCTGGTTGGCGCCACGACCCAGGTCGCCGTCCTCGGCCGCATAGCGGGAACGGGAGTACGCGAGCGCGGTGACTCCATCGACCTCCTGGCAGCCCTTCTCGATGTCCAAACCGGCCTTGGGGTCCTTCATGTCCTTCTTCGGGCAGATCTCGATGCCACCCACACCGTCGACGAGCCGGGCCAGACCGCCCATGCCGATCTCGACATAGCCGTCGATGCGTACGCCGGTGTTCTGCTCGATCGTCTGCACCAGCAGCTCGGGGCCGCCATAGGCGAACGCCGCGTTGATCTTGGTCTCGCCATGGCCCGGGATCGGCACGATGGAGTCACGGGGGAGGGTCACCACGATCGTCTTGCCGGCGCCGGTGTGCAGCAGCTTGATGGTGTCGGTGCGGCTGCCCGCGGCGTCACCGGTGGAGAGCTTCTTCTTCTCCTCGGCGGTGAGACCCTCGCGGGAGTCGCTGGCGACGATGAGGTACGTCGTGCCGGGCTGGTCCGCGGGCCGCTCGCCCGCGGTCGGCTCATAGGGGACCTTGTCGACCTTGTTCCAGGCGCTGATGCCGATCCAGGCGACAGCGCCGACCAGGATCAGCACCGGGATCATCACGATGGCGACGAACCGGCGGAACGGGTGGCGCTTCTTGGGCTTGGGCTGGCGTCCCCCGCGGCCGCCGTAGCCATCGCCCGGACCGCCAGGGCCGCCGTAGCCCCCGTTGCCGCCGTACTCGCTCGGCTGGCTCCAGCCACCCTGCTGGCCGTAGCCCTGGTCGTACCCCTGGTCGTAGCCAGGTGTCGGCGCGATCTGCCCCGGCTGGGGCAGCGGCCGGTCATAGCCGCCACGCGGGGGCGCCTGAGGCGGCGAGCCGCCGGGAGGGCGCCGGATGGTGGGCATGACGTTGGTGGGCTCGGGCCCCGAGGGCTGAGCATTCTGGCCATTGCCGTACGCCCAGCCGTACTGCTGCGACCGGGGATCGTTGGGGCTGCCAGGGTTGCGGGGGTTTGGCATGCGCTCAAACGTACCGTGCCAGGCCGCTAAAGTTAGTCGGCGCGTCGCACCACTGTGTTACTCGTGTGACTGGTGATACTGGCGGTGCAAACTCATCACTCGAGGGACCCCAGATGGCTGAGCAGAACTACCGGCCCCAGCGTACGGCCGCCGAGCGCGCCTCCCGCGTGCGGTTCCGTCGCGCCATGGCGCTGCTGCTGATCACGCTGCTCCTGCCGGGGTCCGCCCAGCTCGTCGCCGGCAACCGCCGCGTCGGCCGGATCGCGATCTGGACCGTCATCGGTCTCGCGGTCACCGCCGGGCTGGTCTTCCTGATCTCCCTGCTGTGGCACGGCCTGATCTTCCGGCTCGGCACGACGCCGTGGCTGCTGGGCCTGTTCCGCATCGCGCTCATCGCCGGCGCCATCGCCTGGGCCGGGCTCTTCATCGACGCCTGGCGCCTGGGCCGCCCGCTCGAGCTCGACCTCAAGCAGCGCCGCATCGTGGTCGCGATCAACGGCGCGCTGGCCTTCTCCGTGGCCGCGACCCTGATCTTCGGCGCCCATCTGGTCGGCGTCCACAAGGGCATGGTCGAGGCGATCTTCGCCGGTGCCGAGGCCGCCGAGGCCCACAACGGCCGCTTCAACGTCCTGCTCGCCGGCGCCGACTCCGACGGCGGGAAGACCCGCTGGGGCCTGCGTCCCGACTCGCTCACGGTCGCCTCCATCGACGCCGTGACCGGACGCACGGTGCTCATCGGCCTGCCCCGCAACATGCAGAACTTCACCTTCGACGACGGCTCGCCGATGGACGAGGAGTTCCCGCGCGGCTTCGACTGCGACGGGTGCTACCTCAACGGCGTGAGCACCTGGGCAGGGGAGCACAAGGAGCTCTACAAGGGCGAGAAGGACCCCGGGATGGCCGCCACAGTGGACGCCGTCGAGGGCATCACCGACCTGCAGATCAGCTACTACGCAATCGTCGACCTCAACGGCTTCGAGGAGATCGTGGACGCCATCGGGGGAGTCACCCTGAACGTCCGCCAGCCGATCCCGGTCGGTCTCCCCTCCGACAGCTTCTACACCCACATCCAGCCCGGCACGAAGAAGCTCGACGGCTGGGAGACCCTCTGGTACGCCCGGGCCCGCCATGACTCCGACGACTACTCCAGGATGGCCCGCCAGAAGTGCGTCCTGAACGCGATCCTGCAGCAGACCAGCCCCGCAGACGTCGTACGCCACTACCAGGACGTCGCGAAGGCGACCGGCTCCACCATCACCACCTCGGTCCCGCCGAGCGAGATCGAGCGGTTCTCGGCGCTGGCGCTGAAGGCGAAGTCGCAGAAGATCTCGACGCTCTCCCTGGTGCCTCCGCTGGTCAACTCCGCCGACCCGGACATGTCCGACATCCACGCCGAGGTGCGCAAGGCGGTGAAGAAGGCCACTCCGAAGAAGGAGGAGGTCTTCGCGTCGCCCGGCACCGGCGACGACGGCGAGACCAAGGCGCCCACGCAGAAGGCCGAGGGCAAGCCCAAGGCGGGCGGCTCCGAGGCTGACGACAAGGGTGGCCCCGTCACCGGCGGTTCCCTGGGCTCGCGCAACAAGGGTTACCAGGCCAACGAGACCGACGACCTCGCCTCAGCCTGTTGAACAACGGGTTAAGCGCAGGTCACAGCGACTCGCTGATTCCCGGGATACACCGCGGTCGCGGCTAGTCTGGATCCGTGCCAGGGAGCAATCGTGTCGCCGCCGTCGTGGTGACCTTCAACCGTCTCGAGCTGCTGCAGCGACTGCTGGAGCGGCTCGACGTGGTCGACGGCCTCGACGAGGTGATCGTCATCGACAACGCTTCCACCGACGGTACGTCGCAGTGGCTCGCCGAGCTCGACGGTGCCGAGGAGCCGGGTCAGCGCCAGGTGCCGGTGATCGCCCGCACCCTGCAGCGCAACAGTGGCGGCGCCGGCGGCTTCCACGACGGCCTGGAGCTGGCGATCGAGCGCGGCGCCGACCTGGTCTGGCTGATGGACGACGACGGCCTGCCCGACACCGACTGCCTCGGGCTGCTGCTCAAGCAGACCGACCTCGACTTCTGGGGGCCGCTCGTCGTCGACGAGGGCGACCCCGGCCGCCTGGTGTTCCCGATCCGGCTCCCGGGCCGCTCCAAGGTCGTGCACCAGCTCGCCGACGTCGAGGCAGCCGCCACCGACGGCCTGATCAAGGACATCGTGATCCCGTTCAACGGGGTCCTGGTCACCCGCGACCTGGTTGAGCGGATCGGCTACCCCAGAGCGGAGTACTTCATCTGGGGCGACGACCACGAATACCGTCTCCGGGCCGAGAAGGCCGGGGCGCGGATCGCGACCGTCGTCGGCGCTCAGGTGCGCCATCCCTCCGTCGGAGATCTCGGCACCCCGATGGCGTGGGGGAGGGCGACGTACAACCACACGCCGAGCGACCTGAAGCACTACTGCATGGCGCGCAACAACCTGCTCAACCTGCGCGACTACCGAGGGTGGCCCTTCGCTTTGGCTTTCGTGGCGAAGACTCTATGGTTCTACCTGCTCACCAAGCCGCAGCCGAAGCGGATCCGGCTCTCTGCGCAGGCGTGGTGGGCAGCCATCCGGGGGGACTTCAGTGGACACGAGAGGTTCCTTCGTTGAGCACCACCCGTGAGACGGTCGCGATCGTCGTCGTCACCTACAACCGCGCCGACATGCTGCGCGGGCTGCTCGACGGGCTCACCAAGCTCGACGAGCCCGCTGACGCGGTGATCGTCGTCAACAACGCCTCCACCGACCACACCGCGCAGGTCCTCGCCGAGGCGATCACGCCCAACCTCCAGGTCATCGACAGCCCGGAGAACCTCGGTGGCGCCGGCGGCTTCCACCTCGGCACCAAGGCCGCGGTCGAGCAGGGATGGGACCGTCTCTACCTGATCGACGACGACGTCGTCCCGGCCCACGACTGCCTCGAGGTGCTGCTCGCCCAGGACGAGGACTGCCTCTTCTCGGTGCGTGAGGACAAGAACGGCAAGCTGATCGAGCTGGCCGCGCTGAAGTTCGACCTGCGCAACCCGCTCGCGATCAAGCCCAAGACCGCCTCGGTCATGGACACCTACCCGACCCGCGACGCGCTTCCGGAGCGGGTCGCCGTGGAGAACGTCGCCTTCGAGGGCTTCATGATCCGCCGCACCGTCCTGGAGGAGATCGGGCTTCCCGATCCGACCTACTTCATCTTCTACGACGACGTGGATCTCGCGATCCGCGCCCGCCGCGCCGGCCGCACCATCTGGGCCGTACGCGACGCGGTGCTCGTGCGACAGCTCGACTTCAGCCAGCAGCACGACTTGGCCGGCTGGAAGGGCTTCTACATGTACCGCAACCTCTTCGTCGTCCACTTCCGCTACGGCGAGAACGTCCTCGTACGTCTCAAGCCCTGGCTCATCACGGCGGCTGTGGTTCTCCTCAGCCCGCTGCGAGGCGGCAAGCACGAAGCCGTCAACGTGATCAAGGCCCTGCGCGCCGCGCGGGGCATGCGAACCCTGCCCACCTCCTCCTGACCGACCCCTTACCCACAGAGACCTAGACTGAGCGATCGTGTCCTTCCCTGAAACCACTCCTGACCTCGTCGTCGTCGGCTCCGGCCTCTTCGGCCTCACCATCGCCGAGCGCGCCGCCACCGAGCTGGACAAGAAGGTGCTCATCATCGAGCGCCGTCCGCACATCGGTGGAAACGCCTACTCCGAGTTCGACGAGGAGACCGGCATCGAGGTGCACAAGTACGGCACCCACCTCTTCCACACCTCCAACGAGAAGGTGTGGAACTACGTGCGGAAGTTCACCGAGTTCACCGACTACAAGCACAAGGTGTTCGGGAAGTACAAGGGGCAGGTCTACTCCCTGCCGATGAACCTCGCGCTGATCAACTCCTTCTTCGGGAAGTCGCACACCCCCGACGAGGCGCGCGCGCTGATCGCGGAGCAGGCCTCCGAGTTCAACACCGAGGACGCCAAGAACCTCGAGGAGAAGGCGATCTCGCTGATCGGCCGCCCGCTCTACGAGGCCTTCATCAAGGGCTACACCGCCAAGCAGTGGGAGAAGGACCCGACGGAGCTGTCGCCCGACATCATCACGCGCCTCCCGGTCCGCTACACCTTCGACAACCGCTACTTCAACGACAAGTACGAGGGTCTCCCGGTCGACGGTTACACCGCGTGGCTGGAGCGGATGGCCGACCACCCCAACATCGAGGTCAAGCTCGACACCGACTTCTTCACCGTGGTCGACGACTTCAAGGGCAAGGTCCCGATCGTCTACACCGGCCCGGTCGACGAGTACTTCGACTTCTCCGCGGGCAAGCTCTCCTGGCGCACCGTGGACCTCGAGTCCGAGACCCTCGACGTGGACGACTACCAGGGCACCGGCGTGGTGAACGCCAACGACCCCGAGGTCCCGTTCACCCGTGAGCTGGAGTTCAAGCACCTCCACCCCGAGCGCGCCGACCGCTACAAGCCCGGCAAGACGATCGTGGTGAAGGAGTACAGCCGCTTCGCCCAGGAGGGCGACGAGCCGTACTACC
Organism: Nocardioides sp. NPDC023903; assembly: GCF_040639295.1. Lineage (NCBI taxonomy): Bacteria > Bacillati > Actinomycetota > Actinomycetes > Propionibacteriales > Nocardioidaceae > Nocardioides > Nocardioides sp. NPDC023903. The sequence continues at coordinate 188,931 of NZ_JBEZZS010000006.1, forward strand.
CGATCAACACCGCCGACAACCGCGAGAAGATCCTGGTCTACCGCGACCTGGCCAAGAAGGAGCCGATGGTGCTCTTCGGTGGCCGCCTCGGCACGTACAAGTACCTCGACATGCACATGGCGATCGCGTCCGCGCTCACCATGTTCGAGAACAAGCTCCGTCCCCACTTCGAGGACGGCACCCCGCTCACCTCCGGAGGCGTTGACGAATGAGCGTGACCCGACTGCTCCAGCGGCAGATCCTGCCCCTGGACCGTGACTCCGACGTACTCCCGCTCTACGTCGACAACCAGGCTGCCATCCTCGACGCCGACAAGTACGAGGTCGGCTCCGACAAGACGGCCCAGGCGCTGAACAACGCCCAGATCCGCCAGTCGATCAACGACGGGACCCAGATCCACCCCGACCAGATCGAGTCGCGTACGGCGCTGCGGATCCTGAAGAGCGAGCGGCTCTCGCTCGGCACCTACTTCAACGCGTTCCCGGCCAGCTACTGGCGCCGGCACACCGTGGTCGACAGCGTGAAGCTGACCGTCGCCCTCCAGGGCCGCGGCGCGAGCGTCATCGTCTACAAGTCGATGGCCAACGGCCGCTCGCAGCGCGTCGACGCCGCCGACACGGGCACCAACCCCGAGGGCACCTTCACATTCGACCTGCCGCTGAAGCCGTTCGTCGACGGCGGCTGGTACTGGTACGACGTCGTCGCCTCCGACGAGGACGCCGTCATCACCTCGGCCGAGTGGACCGCGGAGGTCCCCGACGACCGTGCCGAGCACGGCACCGTCGACATCTGCGTCACCACGATGAACAAGCCCGACTTCTGCGCCAAGCTGCTCGCGCAGATGGGCGAGGACGAGCAGCTGCGCCCGTACCTCGACACCGTCTTCGTGATGGAGCAGGGCACCAAGAAGGTTGCCGACGACGTCGAGTTCCCGGCGGCCGAGAAGGCTCTGGGCGACCTGCTGCACATCGTCGAGCAGGGCAACCTGGGTGGCTCCGGCGGTTACGCGCGTGGTCAGCTCGAGTCGCTGCGCAAGGGCACCGCGACGTACGCCCTGATGATGGACGACGACGTCGTCTGCGAGCCTGAGGGCATCATCCGCGCGATCACCTTCGGTGACCTCGCCAAGCGGCCGACCATCGTCGGCGGCCACATGTTCTCGCTCTACGCCAAGTCCCGCCTGCACTCCTACGGCGAGATCGTCCAGCCGTGGCGCTTCTGGTGGCAGTCGGCTCCCGGCGTCTACGGCGACTGGGACTTCGGCGCCCGCAACCTGCGCTCGACCCGCTGGCTGCACAAGCGCGTCGACGTGGACTTCAACGGCTGGTTCATGTGCCTGATCCCGCGCAAGGTGATCGAGGAGATCGGGCTCTCGCTGCCGGTCTTCATCAAGTGGGACGACTCCGAGTACGGCCTGCGCGCCAAGGCGGCAGGCTTCCCGACCGTGTCGTTCCCGGGTGCGGCCGTGTGGCACGTCCCGTGGACCGACAAGAACGACGCCCTCGACTGGCAGTCCTACTTCCACCAGCGCAACCGCTTCGTCGCCGCGCTGCTGCACTCGATCTACGACGACGGCGGCCGCATGGTCACCGAGTCGTTCTCCCACCAGATCAAGCACCTGGTCTCGATGCAGTACTCGACGGTCATGCTGCGCCACCAGGCGCTGCTCGACGTGCTCGCCGGACCCGAGAAGCTCCACGAGACCCTCGCGACCCAGCTTCCCGCCGTACGCGAGATGGTCAAGGACTACCCGGACGCGCAGCTCAAGGCCGACCGTGACGAGTTCCCGCCCGTGCGCCGCCACAAGCCGCCGCGCAAGGGCAAGGAGGACACCGAGGTCCCGACCAGCCGCGAGGTCAAGCTGGCCGCGCTCAAGGCGCCGATCCGGCAGATCATGAAGCCGCGCAAGCTCTCCACGGAGTTCCCCGAGGCCGAGCTCGCCGCGATGGACAACCAGTGGTACCGGATCACCAAGTACGACAGCGCCATCGTGTCGATGAACGACCAGCAGGGCGCTGCCTTCTACCGCCGCGACAAGAAGCTCTTCAACCAGATGCTGAAGGACACCGTCAAGGTGCACCGCCGGCTCAAGCGCCAGTGGCCGAAGCTGGCCGAGGAGTACCGCTCAAAGCTGAGCGAGTTCACCTCGCCCGAGGCCTGGGAGAAGACCTTCGAGCCATGGCTGGCCGCTGAGGAGAAGGGGTCCGATGGCAACCGGAGTTGATGAACGCCCCGTACGGATCGTCGACGCGCCGCTGGCACCTCCTGCGGAGAACCTCGGGCTGCTCTCGGTCTTCAAGCGCCGCTACCTCCTCAAGCTGCTGGTGCAGCGTGAGATCAGCGGTCGCTACTCCAACTCGATCCTCGGCGTCTTCTGGTCCTACATCAACCCGTTGACGCAGTTCCTCGTCTACTGGATCTTCATGGGCAAGATCATGGGCGCGGACAAGGGGATGGACAACTACCCGGTCCACCTCTTCGCCGGGCTCGTCATCGTCCACTTCTTCACCGAGACCTTCGGGGCAGGGACGCGATCCCTGCTCGGCAACAAGGGTCTGCTGAAGAAGATGGCGATGCCGAAGGAGATGTTCCCGGTCGCCTCGATGCTGGTCTCGCTGTACCACCTCGTGCCGGCGACCCTGATCCTCATCGTCGTCTGCGTGTTCAGCGGATGGGCGCCGAACTGGGAGACGATTCCCTCGCTCCTGCTCGCGCTCGGCATCGTGATGGCGCTGGGCACCGCCCTGGCGCTGGTCTTCAGCCTTGCCAACGTCTTCTTCCGGGACTTCGGCAGCGCGGTCAACATCCTGACCAACTACATCCGGTTCGGCGTACCGATGATGTACCCGTTCTCGATGATCGTGGAAGCTCTGGGCGACAAGTCCTGGATCTACCTGCTCAACCCGATCTCGGACGCCGTGCTGCTCTTCCAGCAGGCCTTCTGGGTCGGGGTGACGCCGAACCCGGAGGCGACCGCCGCCGAGCACCTGCCCGAGAATCTGTGGATGTGGGGTCTGGGCGCGTTCGGTGTCTCGCTGGTCCTGCTGGTGATCGCCCAGGTGGTCTTCAGCAAGTACGAGAACAAGATTCCGGAGCGTCTGACATGACCGCCGACTCGATCGTGGTGGACGGAGTCACCAAGAACTTCACGCTCCGCTACCACCGCAGCATCAAGGACATCACCGTCGCCAAGATGAAGGGACGGGCCGTCTCCAACACCTTCAAGGCGCTGGACGACGTCACCTTCACGATCAAGCAGGGCGAGTCGGTCGGCCTGATGGGCCTCAACGGCTCGGGCAAGTCGACCCTGCTGAAGCTGATCAGCGGCGTGATGCGCCCCGACCAGGGTGCCGTGAAGACGCGCGGTCAGATCGCCGGCCTGATCGCGACGGGCGCGGGCTTCCACCCGCAGCTGTCCGGCAGGGAGAACATCTTCCTCAACGCCGCGATCTACGGGCTCTCCGCCGAGGAGACCGCCGAGATCTACGACGACGTGGTGAACTTCGCCGAGCTCGGCGACCACCTCAACTCCCCGGTCGGCAACTACTCCTCGGGGCAGTACTCGCGCCTGGGGTTCTCGGTCGCCGTCCACATCGACTCCGACATCTTCCTCGCCGACGAGGTCCTCGCCGTCGGTGACAAGCCCTTCAAGAAGAAGTGCATGGAGAAGATGGAGGAGATCCGCGACAGCGGCCGCACCGTGGTCTACGTCAGCCACGCCGCCGGCTCGGTCAAGCGGATGTGCGACCGCGTCATCTGCCTAGAGAAGGGCCGCCTGGTCTTCGACGGCGACGTCGACGAAGGCATCGAGTACCTCCACTACGGTGAGGACGACGCCAAGGGATCGGTGGCGCAGAGGAAGCTCGACGCTGCCGACAGCGCCCTTGGGGCGGAAGTCTGAGCTGAGCTCAGGGCGAGAGCCTGCGGGGAATTACAGATCTGTAGTTCTTCGCAGGCTCTTCCCACGTCTGTGGCTGATGTGAAAGATGTTCCCTGGTGTTACGGAACCAGGGGGGATCCACACGTTGATTTCGCAGGCCGGAGAAGAGCACTCGAGCGAGGTTCAGCGCGCTCGGTCGCGCTATGTCGCCTCGACGCAGCAGCTGCTCGTGCTCGGGTTCGTCCTGGCCGCGCTGGTCCCGGCGAGCACCGTCGTCGACCTGAAGGTGGTCCGACCCGGCGAGGTTCCCGTCTCCGGGAGCCAGGTGGCGGTGCCGTCAACGGCGCAGGTGCCCGCGGAGCCGGTCGACGCCCACCTCGAGGAGATCTCGCTGACCGCGCCCGTGGCCGGCCGGGTCACCGCGCAGGCCAACAAGGCCGCCTCTGCGGGCGACACGGTGACCGTCACCAGTCTCCCGCAACCGGTGGACGGCTTCGGGACCGTCGGACTCACCTGGGCGCCCGGCGCGGTCGTTCCGGAGGAGGCGGTCGCGGCCGACGTACGCACACTGGAGGACGGGACGTGGAGCGACTGGCAGGCGTTGGACGTCCACCTCGACGACCATGCTCCTGACCCGGGCTCCGCGGAGGCCGACGGATCGAGGCCGGGCACCATGGAGGCGGTCGTCGGCGAGGTCGACCAGGTGCAGACCCGGCTGCGGCTGACCGGTGCGCGGGTGCCGGCCGACCTCAGGCTGGCGGTGATCACGCCGGGCGAGGCGGACGCGAGCCGTAGCGAGTCGCCCGAGATCGAGACCGGCGCCGATGACGCCCCGGAGCCGGTCGAAAGCGCTGGAGGCGCGGAGAGCACGCAGGAGGGGGAGGCGGCGACGCTGTCAGCGGCCGCGTACACCGCCAAGCCCAGCATCTACAGCCGCCGCCAGTGGGGCGCCGACGAGAGCGTGCGCGAGGCCGGTCCGCCCGAGTACCACGAGGTCCGCGGCGGGTTCGTGCACCACACCGTCAACACGAACTCCTACACCAAAGACCAGGTGCCGGGGATCATCCGGAGCATCTACGTCTACCACGTGCAGAGCAGGGGCTGGCGCGACCTCGGCTACAACTTCCTGATCGACAAGTTCGGCCGGATCTGGGAGGGCCGCTACGGCGGCGTCGACCGTCCCGTCGTGGGTGCTCACACCTCGGGCTACAACAGCTACGCCTTCGCCGCCTCCGCGATCGGCAACTTCGACAACGTCGCACCCCCGACCGCGCTGGTGAACGCCTTCGGGACGTTGTACGCGTGGAAGCTGTCGCTGCACGGTGTCCGCGGCAACAAGGGCTCCACCCGGATCGGCGATCGCACGTTCTCGCACGCGATCCTGGGCCACCGCGACGCCGGCTCCACCGCGTGCCCGGGCCGCTATCTCCACGCCAAGCTGAGCACGATCCGCTCCCAGGCAGGCTCGAAGCAGGCGAGCTGGGCCGCGCGCGAGCTGCAGTCGCAGATCAGCGGCCGCGGCTACCCGGACCTGGTCGCCCGGCGGTCCACCGACCGGCGGATCGTCGTGATCCGCACCGACGGCAATGCCCACTTCGGTACGCCGCGAGCGACCAACCTGATCGGCGGCACCTCAGCCACGTTGATGAACGCCGGTGACTGGGACCGCGACGGCGACGGCGACATCCTGATCCGCCACACCGACGGCACGATCCGGGTCAACCGTGGCAACGGCACCGAGACGTTCGCCACCGGCGTCATCATCGGGCGCAGCTTCGAGTCCGTCTCGGTCATCGACGTGGTCAGCGATATCACCGGCGACGGCTGGCCCGATCTCGTGGGCAAGTACTCCACCGGCGAGATCCGGGTCTGGCCCGGGCGCGGCACCAGCGCCCTGGGCGGGTCCTACCGGATGCGCAGCGCCGTGAGCGGCTCGACCCAGGTCATCGGCGCCGGCCGTTTCTACGCCGACGACGGCTCGCCCGAGGTGGTCGTCAGGGTCTCGAGCAAGCTGCTGATCTTCCGCACCAACGGCCCCGGTGGCCTGACCACCTACTCCGACCCCGGGATCGACACCAGCGTCTTCGACTTCATCCTCGCGACCAAGGACCTGCGTGGTGCCTCCACCGGCGGCGACCTGCTGCTGCGCCGCAAGTCCGACGGGATGTGGTTCGCCTACGAGCACAACCAGAACGGCGGCTGGGACCGGAAGAGCCAGATGGGCGTCGTACGAGGCTACGACCAGTTCGGCTGAGCCCGCTCGGACTCCGCCAGTGCGGTCAACCGCTCGTCGGTCGCGTTGGTGACCAGCACCAGCGAGCCGCCACCGGCGAGCAGAGAGGCGAGGAGCTCGGCACCGGCCGGTGAGGCCGAGGGGACGGTGGAGAGCAGGCGTACGGCCTTCCCGTCGCCGCCGAACAGATCCGCGTGGCTGGTCTCGACGCCGGCCCAAGAGGTGGCCGCGTCGTCCGCCGCGGGCGGGTCCCAGGGGGTGAAGGCGTCCGGCTGTCCCCAGACCTCGATGCCGACGTCGTGCACGCCCTGGGGGAGCGGGGCGGCGAAACGTACGCCGAAGGGCAGCAGCGAGCATGCCAGCGTCGGCCGCTTCCCGGCCTCGTCCGCCCAAGTGGGCAGCGTCTCGGGGCCGCAGACGACGGCGTCGGGGCTCTCGGAGTCGGTCACCACCAGCCCGGTGTTCCAGGCGGCGCCGAGGAACACGGTGGCCAGCCAGTGGGTGGGCAGGTCGATCCGGAGGCTGTCCCCGCGTTCGAGGCCGTGCTCGTCGAGGAGGAGGCCGGAGGCCTTGGCCACCCAGTTGGCGTACGTCGTGGTGGACAGCTCCTGGCGCTCGCCGCTCGCTTCGTCGTAGAAGGTCACGAACGGACCGCCCGGGTCTGTCCGGAGTGCTTGGGCGAGGGTCTCGGGATAGGTCTGCACGATGAAACCCTAAGGTGTGCGGCATGACGTTCTGGGCAGTGATCCCCGCTGGTGGTGCCGGCACGCGACTGTGGCCGCTCTCGCGGTCCTCGGAGCCGAAGTTCCTGCGCGACCTCACCGGCCACGGACGTACCCTCCTGCAGGAGACCTACGACCGCCTCGAGCCCGTCTCCGACGGCATCATGGTGGTGACCGGTGCGGTCCACGAGCGGGCCGTGTGCGAGCAGTTGCCCGAGGTGCCGCACGACGCGATCCTGGCCGAGCCGAGCGGGCGCGACTCGATGGCCGCGATCGGCCTGGCCGCGGCCTTCCTTGAGCGGCGCGACCCGGAGGCGGTGATGGGCTCCTTCGCGGCCGACCACGTGATCCGCAACGTCGACAACTTCCACGAGACCGTACGCAGCGCCGCGGCGATCGCCGCGGAAGGCTGGCTGGTGACGATCGGGATCTCGCCGACCTTCGCCTCGACCGCGTTCGGCTACATCGCCGAGGGCAAGCCGTTGGACGGCCACTCGGGGGCATACCTGGTCGACGAGTTCGTCGAGAAGCCGTCGGCCGAGGTCGCGGCCGGTTATCTCGCGACCGGCCGCTACCGCTGGAACGCCGGGATGTTCGTCGTCCGCCCCACCGTCCTCCTCGACCTGCTCGCGGAGTCGGACCCCGGCTTCACCGACCGGCTGCGGGCCATCGCCGCCGAGCCATCGCGGCTCGAGGAGCTGTGGGAGACGCTGCCGAAGATCGCCGTCGACCACGCGGTCGCGGAGCCCGCTGCTGCCGCCGGCAAGGTCGCCACGGTGCCCGCCGACCTCGGCTGGGACGACATCGGCGACTTCGATTCGCTCGCGACGCTGCTCCAGGCCGCCGCCACCGCCTCGCCCGACGGCCCCACGATCCTCGGCGACGCCTCTCTCGTCCACGCCCTCGACTCCACCGGCCTGGTCGTGCCTCACTCCGGCCGCATGATCGCCCTCATCGGCCTCGAGGACATCGTCGTCGTCGACACCGACGACGCCGTCCTGGTCACCACCCGCACCCACGCGCAGCAGGTCAAGAAGATCGTCGCCGCCCTCAAGGACTCCGACCGCACCGACCTCACCTGAGCCGGTTCGCTCGACCAGCGGGAATGAGAGACGGCCGCCTCCCCGAAGGGAGACGGCCGTCTCGTACGTCCGGAGGGCCAGATCACATGGCCTGGGCCTCGGGGCTGGAGGTGTAGGGGTACGTCTCCATGAAGTCCTTGATCGCCTCGCCGGAGACGCCCTCGCAGTACTGGAAGACGCCCTTCTGGGTGGACGCCTCGGTCGGGTTGGCCGGGTCGGCGGACCAGTGCGTCATGGCGATGTGGGTGCCCGAGGGGAACTCGGTCTTCTTGTCGCCGGCGACGGCGGTCTCCTTGGCGTCGGCAGCGGTCCACGGAGCCGCGATGAACTTGTAGCGGAAGTTGGAGGTGCCGGCGAACTTGTCACCGATCGCGCGCAGCTCGTTCAGCTCGTCCTCGGAGACGGTCTCGTCGTACCACACGATCGTGTAGCCGTGCTCGAGGTTGTGCACCAGCGCCTCGAGGTCGGGTCGGTCCTCCGGGGTGTAGAACTTGCGCGACATGTCGGCCGGCGCGACGTTGGCCTCGTTCCAGTGCGGACCGAAGGCCGGGGGAGCAGTCGTGTAGGTCTGCTCGGTGCCGGTGGCGATGTGGTTCTGGTTGCCGTCGGCAGCCATCTCCGTCACCTTCTGGCAGCCGGCGGCCTTGGTGCTCTTGCCGATGTCCTGGAGCGCGACGTCTTTGAACTCGCGGTCCTTGAAGTAGCCGGTGATCGGGCCCCACGCGGCGGCACCCACGATCACAAGGGCGATGGCGATGCAGACACCGACGATTGCCGCACCACGGACGCGCTCTGCGCGGCCCTGCTTCTTGCGGATGTCGTTGATGACCGCCTTGCGGTCTTTGTTGAGCGACTTGTTGGCCACGGTTCGGCGTACCTCGGGTCTTTTGTCGGGACGCGCAGATTCTAGGTGGTCAGTGGTAGCAGAAGGGAAGTTGCCCCGTGATTGTTCTCCTCGCGCTCGCATCGCCAGCCGTGGGCGAACGCCAGCGCGGCGATCACCGCGGGGTCGGCTCCGGCCACCCGAAGCCCGTCCTGGTGCGGGACGGGGGCGGTCCCGGTCACCTCGGCGACGGCCGCGGAGAGCTCCTCGACGCTTGCCGGGGCACCGAACGGGGCCTGGTCCTCGGCGGCACCCTTCAGAGCGCGTACGACGGCCTCCCTGGCCCCGAAGCCGAAGAAGTCCGAACCCTCGGGGCGGATGAGCGCGTTCGCTCCCGGCCCGTCGTCGCCGGGCTCGCGGACCAGGTCGGCCCGGCCGCGCAGGACCGCGAACGGCCGCGCGCCCAGCTTGCCCTGGGAGATCTCGGCCGCCGAGGCGATCTCGTCGACGACGGCGGGGGCGGTGACGACGAGGTCGTTGCCGTAGGCGTCGACCTGACCGGCGAAGCTCTCCAGCACCTCGAGACCGGCGGCGCCGATGGCGATGTCGGTCTGTCCGTCGCGCCAGGCGCGTCCGGCGGTGTCGGTGATGATCACCCCGACGTTCGCGCCGGTGCGGTCGCGGAGCGTGGCGCGCAGGGCGTGCGCGGAGGCGTCGGGGTCCAGGGGGAGCAGCACGATGTGGCCGGCCTCGACGTTGGAGGCGTCGATCCCGGCAGCGGCCATGGTCAGCCCGAGCCGGCTGCGCACGATCTGCGTCGGCCCGCGCCGGGCCACCACCCGCGTCGTCTCGCCGGGGAGCGCGTCGTCCCGGTTGCCCTCCCGCACCTGGCCCTCGGCCTTGGAGACGACCTTCGAGGTGACCACGACGATGTCCCCGTCGACCAGTGGGGACTCCAGGGCGTCGAGGAGCAGGGCGGCGAGGTCGTCGCCCTTACGTACCTCGGGTACGCCGCCGGGGGCGGTGACGGTGATGCCCTGCCCGCTCATGGGCGCCTTCATCGGGTGACCAGCTCGACCGCGGCGGCAGCGATGTCGGCGGTCGCGTCCTCGGAGGACATCCACAGCGGGGCGGCGGCCGCCTTCAGCCCCGACTCGGTGAGCGCGGGGACCGCGTCGGCGTCGGCGGTGTCGACGAGCCACCCGTCGAGGACCCCGCCGGAGCCCCGCGTCCCATAATGCAGACCGACTCCGGCGGCAGTCGCGTCGACGCCGACGGCGGCGAGCATCTGCTCCGCCATGCCGCGTACGTGATGGCCGCTGATGATCGGCGAGATCCCCACCACGGGCGCCGAGGTGGCGACCAGGCCCTCACGGATCCCGGGTACGCCGAGGATGGTCCCGATCGAGACGACCGGGTTGGACGGGGGCACGATCACCAGGTCGGACTTCAGCAGTGCGTCCATCACCCCGGGGCCCGGCTTCGATTCGTCCTGACCCACGAAGATCAGCTTCTCGACGGGAACGCCGGCCCGGAGGCGTACCCAGTATTCCTGGAAGTGAACGACAGAGAGGCCACTGGGTGAATTCTCGTCTTTCACCGCGACATGGGTCTCGACGCGGTCGTCGGTCATCGGCAGCAGCTGCACGCGATCGCCCCATACAGGCTTCAGCCAGCGTTCGCACAACGCAGTGGTGACCTGCGACAACGGGAACCCGGCCTCGATCATCTGGGTGCGTACGAGATGGGTGGCGATGTCGCGGTCGCCGAGCCCGAACCAGGTGCCGGGCACCTCGTAGGCCTCGAGCTCCTCCTTGATCGACCAGGTCTCGGCCTTGCGGCCCCAGCCGCGCTCATGGTCGAATCCGTTGCCGAGGGTGTACATCACCGTGTCGAGGTCGGGGCAGACCTTGACGCCGTGCATCCACAGATCGTCGGCGGTATTGGCGATCACGGTGACCCGGGCATCTTCCTCAATGCCCGGGACACGGCCGGCAGAGATGCCGTGGAGGAGCCCGGAGATGAACTTCGAACCACCATGGCCGCCGGAGAGAACGGTGATGTCACGCATGGCCCTAGCCTCTCAGACGAGGGCCAGCACCCCTGCTCCAGCCGGTGCCGAAAGCCTGTGTTAATGCGGCCCTAGCAGATTTGAGGGTTGACTTGTGGCACCGACAGGCATGTAATTTCATCAGTGTGATTCGAAATTGAAACGAGGACCGATAGCGGTGGCGACAGCGCTTGAAAATCTCGGGAAGATTTCGGCAGGGAACTGCATCAAAAAGATGGCCTAGGCCGTAACAAGAGGCAGTGCCCGCAAAAAACGGGGGGATCGGTTACCTGCCGATGGCGTGAGGTGACTGGCCCAAGATGGGGTCACGGTCCCGAAAACAAGCTGAATAGGGTCGAAAGGTCGGAAAGACGATGAGAGAGCTGTTTCTCCTCGAGCCGGACACCGACGAAGGGGGCTGGCAGGAGCGCGCCCTGTGCGCGCAGACGGATCCGGAGGCGTTCTTCCCTGAAAAGGGTGGATCGACTCGGGAGGCCAAGAAGGTCTGCCAGACCTGCGAGGTGCGCCAGGACTGCCTTGAGTCTGCTCTGGGCAACGACGAGCGCTTCGGAATCTGGGGCGGACTCTCCGAGCGAGAGCGCCGTAAGTTGAAGAAGCGCGCAGTTTGAGCCTGTGACCTCGCGACGAAGGAGCGAGGTCACAACGCGAAAAGATCGAGCGAGCGCAACGCCTGAGCTTGCGAAGGCGTGAAGCGGGTCGAGATCTACGAAGGCCGCAACCAAGCACGAGCCAGCAAGGCCCGGACCTCACGGTCCGGGCCTGCTGATCTTTTCCGCCCAGATACCTGCGGGGGCGTGGCCGATCGCCCGACAGGTCCATTCGGTCTATGACCAGATGGGCACTAGGGTTGCCGATCGTGCAAGCGTCGGTCGCCCTCGTCCTCGTCTCTCATAACGGCGCCGGCTGGCTTCCGACCGTCATCGACGGGATCAGGAACCAGCAGGCTCCGGTGAGCTTTGCCGTCACGATCGACACAGGATCCACCGACAGGTCGGTCGAGATCCTGGAGGAGACCTTCGCCCAGGTGGTCAAGCTCCCGGCGTCGACGACGTTCGCGGACGCGGCCAACGAGGCGCTCGCCATCCTCCACCAGGCGGCGCAGCCGCCTGAGTGGATCTGGTTCCTCCACGACGACTCGACCCCCGACCCGCACGCGCTCTCGACCCTGCTCAACGCCGCCGCGGAATACCCGGAGGCCGACATCCTCGGCCCCAAGATCCGAGAGTGGCCCTCGCTGCGGCGGATGCTCGAGCTCGGTGTCTCGATCTCGGTCACCGGAGCCCGGGAGACCGGCCTGGAGCGGGGCGAGTACGACCAGGGCCAGCACGACGAGGTACGCCGCGTCCTGGCCGTCAACACCGCCGGCATGCTGATCCGCCGCGAGGTCCTCGAGTACCTGGGCGGTTTCGACAAGCACCTCCCGGTCCTCGGCACCGACATGGACCTCGGCTGGCGGGCCGCCAACGCCGGCTTCACGACCATCGCCGTCCCGGACGCGGTCGTCTTCCACGTGGAGGCGGCCCACCGCGGCGTACGCAAGACGCAACTGACCGGACGCCGGATCCACTATCAGGAGCGACGAGCCGCGCTCTACACCCTGCTGGTCAACGGCCGGCCGGGGACGCTGGCGCTGTGGATGGTCAGGTTCTTCTTCCAGACCCTGTGGCGGATGCTCGGCTTCATCCTGGTGCGCGACCCCGGGACCGCGCTCGACGACCTGGCCGCGCTGGGCTGGATCTACGGCCACACCGGCCAGATCATGCTCGCCAAGCGGCGGCGCCGGAAGCAGGCGCACGCCGACAAGGACGTGGTCAAGGCGCTGCTGCCTCCGCCGTGGCTGCCCTACCGCCACGGCCTCGACTTCGTCTCCGACGTCGCCACCGCGGTCACCCTGCAGGCCTCCGACATCGCCGAGCGGCGCCAGATGGCGCAGGCCGAGGCCGACCCGGCCTCCTTCGCCGCCAAGCGGCAGGCCGATCGGGCCCAGCTGGAGGAGGACGAGATCCCAGCCGAGACCGGGTGGCTGGTGCGTCTGTTCACCAACCCGGTCGCGGTTCTCCTGGTCGTCGTCGGCATCCTCGGCGTCATCGGAGCGCGGGCGGCGCTCGGTGGTGTGGCCGGCAGCGGCCTCGGGCCGACGCCCCAGAACGTGGGCGACTGGTGGCAGCTGCAGTTCGAGTCGTGGCACGCGATCTCGCAGGGCACCGGCGTGCCCGCGCCGCCCCACGTCTTCCCGCTGGCGGTGCTCGCGACGTTCCTCGGCGGCAACCCGAGCCTGGCGGTCACCGCTGTGATGCTGCTCAGCTTCCCGATCGCGCTCGGCGGTGCATGGCGGCTGCTGCGGGTCGCGGGCCGGCTGATCAGCCACCTCGGCGCCCCTCGCTGGCTGCTGCTGTGGGGTGCGACGGCATACGCCCTGGTTCCCTATGTCAGCGGTGCCTTCGGTGACGGCCGGATCGGTGCGGTCGTCGTCGGCGCGCTGCTGCCCTGGCTCGCCCATGCCGCGCTCGGGTTCAGCGACCCCGTCGCCGACCGCCGTTGGCGCGCCGGGTGGCGCACCGGCCTGCTGCTGACCGTCATCACCGCCTTCGCGCCGATGGCCTTCTTGGTCGCGGCCGTCTTCGCGGCGGTCATCTTCATCGTCGCCCGCCGGCTCATGCCCGCAGTGCTCAGCGACCGCGACCAGTGGGGTCCGCCCACCGCGGCCATCGCGACACCGGTCGGGCTGCTGCTTCCGTGGTGGCTGCCGGCGCTCTTCTCCGGCGGCTGGGCAGCCCTACTGCTCGACCCGGGCCGGCTGCCGGCCCCGGCCGCCGGCGGGTTCGACCTGCTCGTGGGCCGCCTGACCGGGCTCGACGGCACCGACCTCGGCGCCCCGTGGTGGCTGGGCCTGGCGCTGCCCCTGCTGGCCGTGCTCGCGCTGATCCCGAGCCGCACCCGGATCCCGGTCATGGTCTGCTGGATCGGCGCGGTCGCGACGGCGGTCGTCACGATGCTGCTGTCCTGGATCCCGATCCCGCTCGACGCCGGCATCGCCCGGGTCGGCTGGGGCTTCCCGCTGGTCGCCATCCAGGGCTTTGCGGTGGTCGCGACGGTGCTGGGTGCCCAGGGTGCCATCCTCGACGGACTGAACGGGCTGCGGAAGGTCATGGTCGGCGTGGCGGCCGCGGTCGCGGCGGTCGGTGTCGTCGGCAGTCTCGGCTGGTTCGTCTACGCCGGCACCGGTGACCTCGCCGACAACACCAGGGCCCTCGGCCACACCGGGGTGCCCTCCTACATGCTCGACCCGACCTCGACCACCCTCGGCCCGGAGGACGGCGTCCTCGTGCTGCGCGGCTCGGTCGACGAGGGCATCCGCTACGCCGTCCTGCGCAACGACGGGATCACCCTCGGTGAGGACGAGATCGCGCAGGTCGCCGGTGGCTCGGACGAGCTCACCGGAGTCGTACGCCGCCTGGCCGCCGATCCCGACGACGCGGTGATCGGTGATCTGGCCGCCCAGGGCGTGGCCTACATCGTGATGCCCGGGCCGGCCGACTCCTCGGTCGCCGAGGGGATCGACGCCTCCGGGTCGGTGACCCAGGCGAGCACCGTCGAGCGCTCGACGCGTGCCTGGCTGCTCGACTCCGAGCCGAGCGACCCGGGCGTGACCGAGTCGCAGTCCATCATCCGTACGATCCTGTTGGTCCTGGCCGGGATCGGGCTGTTCGTGGTCCTGGTCCTGTGCCTGCCGACGCTGATCCAGAGGAGGGAGTCGGCATGAGTCACTCACGTGACCCCTACGACCGCTCGCACGAGCCGCAGGACGACGACGTCTACGGCCAGGAGCCGTGGATGCTGGACCCGTTCTCCGACCCCTACGCGGGCCAGACGGCCCAGACGCCGCCGGAGGGCTACACCCCCGAGCAGCTCTACGCCCAGCAGCCCTACGTGCCGGGTCCCGAGACGGGACAGATGCTCGCCCAGACGGGCTACCCGCCGCCGTACGAAGGCGACTATCAGACCGGCGAGTTCCAGGGTGGCTACGAGCCGGAGTTCGAGGCCTGGCCGACCGCCGACGAGATGCGGGCGGAGGAGCCGGAGGCCCAGCAGGAATCACAGCAGGAGCGTGCAAAGGGCGGACGGATGGCGGCTGCCGCCGCGGCAGCAGCCGCTGCACGACCCCGGCTGCGCCGCGTACGCAGGCAGCGCGGCCGCCGCCTCGACAACACCGTGCTGGTGGCGCTGGGCCTGGTCGGCGCGATGGCCGTGGCGCTGCTGCTCAACCGGCCCCACCAGTGGGAGCAGCCGAAGCTGGCCTCCGACAGCAGCGCGCCGACGGCGGCCACCGTGGTGTGTCCCGGGAAGCCGAAGTCCGGTGCCGACCAGGTCGCCGTCACCAACGCCGCCGACGGGTCCGGCGAGGTCGCGCTGAGCGGTCCGGGTGCGGGCGACGGCGCAAAGGCGACCGTGGCGTCCGGCAAGGTCACCGGCGCGTCGGTCAAGCCCGGCTCGGTCGTGGTCAAGGCGGGCAAGGAGGTCGCCCCCGGCCTGATCGCCGGACGCTCGACGATCAAGCCGCTCGCGGCGACCGGATGCCTGCCTCCGCAGGCGGAGGCCTGGTTCCCCGGCGTCGGTGCCGGCGCCACCCACAACTCGATCCTCGAGCTCACCAACCCCAACAGCGGTGCGGCCACGGTCGACATCTCGCTCTACGACGAGAAGGGCGTGGTGGCGGTCCCCGAGGACCTCCGCGGCGTCGCGATCCCCGGCAACACCACCCGCACCTTCGATCTGCTGCACGTGATCCCGCGTAAGGGTGAGCTGTCCCTGAAGACCACGGTCGTACGCGGCCAGGCCGGGGTGATGGTCCGCGACCGTGCCATCGCGCTCGAGACGGAGAAGGGCACCGAGGACTACTTCCCGGGTCAGTCGACGCCGGCCGAGACCAACCTGCTGGTCGGCTACCCCAACAAGTCTGCGAGCCGCACGCTCACCGTCACCAACCCGGGCGACGCCCAGGTGAGCGCGGAGCTGCGCCTGCTCACCCCGAAGAACGTACTCACTCCGGAGGGCGCTCCGGAGATCAGCGTTCCGCCCAACGGTCAGGCGCAGGTCGACCTGACCAAGCTGCTCGGCAAGGACAGCGCCGGTGACGCCTACGGCGTCGAGATCGTTGCCACCGGCCCGGTCGCCACCGCGATGCGCTCGGTCGACCGCGGCGACGTCGCGATCACCACGGCCACCGAGACCATCTCAGAGCCGACCGCGTTGGTCGTCCCGGCCGGTGGCGGTGTCGGCAAGAAGCGGGTCCTGATCGCCGGCCCGGTCGCCAAGACCGGGGCCAGCGGCACCGTCAAGGTGGTCCCGATGACCGCGAAGGGCAAGGCGCTCAAGGCCAAGTCCGTCGAGATCGGCCCGGGGCTCGGTGCCGAGGTCGAGGTGCCCGCTGAGGCTGCGCTGATCCAGTTGGTGCCTGAGGGTGTCGAGGTCAACGCGTCCGTGGTGATGAGCGGGGACGGCGACGCGGTCGTCCCGTTCCGTCCGCTGCGCTCTGAAGTACGCACCGCCGGGGTCGCTCCTGGGCTGCCGCTGCCGTTGGAGCCCTGAGTACTGCCTTAGTCGGTGTTCCTCGTGGCTGGGGTTTGCCGCCGACCCGTTCTTGAAGGGTGTTCTCGGCGTCGCCCGGAGTAAAGGACGGCCTTCGGCCGCCGGCTGACGCCGGTCGCCTTCGGCGATCCTTGACACCGGTCGTCGCCGAGAATTTTGGCTGGTTATCGGGTCGGCGGCAGGAGTTTGGCGCAGCGGTTTGGGTTGGGCGGGGGCTTGGGAGCTTGGGCGGTCGGTCCGACCGGTGGAAGGAATTTTCTTTCCGCCCGGGACCAGCTCGGCAGACGGGTCGGGGAGGCGAACGAATTTTCGTTCGCCGCAGAGGCCGCCTCAGCGCGGGGCGGGTTTGGCGCGTGAAAGAAATTTTTCTTCCACGCGGAGACCCCATGTCTGGCCTAGGCGTGGAACGGTCACCTTCCGTGGGGCAGTGTGCCGTGGCCACACCCGGGCCGCCGCCCCGATAGCCAGCCAAGTCTTTTCTCGACGTGGTCCGGTGTCAAGGACCGCGAAGCGGCCGGCGTAGCCGGCGGCCGCAGGCCGTCCTTGACTCCGGGGCAGGTCGAGAACACCCTCAAAGAACGGGTCGGCGGCCCAGCCCAGCCACAAAATCTCGGTACCAAAGCGCGCCGGTACGAGAAAGACTCGCCCTCAGGGCTGGTAGCGCGGATCAACGTCCTCGGCGGCGATCCCGAGCAGGTCAGCGATCTGCTCGACCACGACCATGAGCACCATCGCCTCGACCTCGGAGCGGGTGTGGCAGCGGTGCTCGATCGGCCGCCGGTAGATCACCAGCCGCGCCGGTTTCGCGCCAGCACCCCGCTCGAGCGACCCGAGCGGGATGTGGTCCTCGACGGTCCACTCCTTGGGGATGTCCGGCGACTCCTCCACGGCGTACTCGATCAGGCCCAACCGTGACTGCCAGCGACCGTCGATCTCGGTGACGATGGCGAGCGCGATGTCGTCGAAGCGCTCCCGGCGGGTGCGCAGGACCGGCACCTTCGGGTCGGTCGGGACGGCCATCGGACCGCGCCTGCCACGGCCATGCCGATCCCTGTGCCTGGTCATGTACGCGAGCCTAACTGCGCGGCTGGCCTCAGGGGAGTACGGTTCACTCGTGACTGCTCGTCGTTGTTCGCGTACCGCCTGCCAGCGTCAAGCCGTCTGCACGCTCACGTATGTGTACGCCGACCAGACGGCCGTTCTCGGCCCGCTGGCGACCTATGCCGAGCCGCACGCCTATGACCTGTGCGAGGAGCACGCCGAGCGGCTCTCCGCGCCCCGGGGCTGGGAGGTCGTCCGGCTGGCCCGTGAGCCCGTCGACCCGCAGCCCAAGGGCGATGATCTGCTCGCGCTGGCCGACGCCGTACGTGAGGCCGCGAGGCCGCCGGCTCCGTCCCCGCGAGGTCCCGTCAGCGCCCCCGGGCAGGACGACCCCGACGAGCCGGGCGCGACCGACGGCCAGCCCCGCCCCGGTGGCACTCGCCGCGGGCACCTCCGCGTGCTGACGTCCGAGTAGGACGACTAGAGTTCCGGACATGCCGGAGAGAGTTGACCCCGACATCGCAAACGCCGTGTTCAAGGCGTACGACGTCCGTGGCACCGTCCCTGATCAGATCGACGAGAACCTCGCCCGACTCGCGGGGCGAGCCTTCGTGCACGTCGTCGATGCGCGTGGCGGCGAGATCGTCGTCGGCCACGACATGCGCCCCAGCTCCCCGGCGCTCTCCGGAGCCTTCGCCGACGGTGCGACCGAGGCCGGTGCCGACGTGACGATGATCGGGCTGGCCTCGACCGACGAGCTCTACTTCGCCTCCGGGCACCTCGGTCTGCCGGGCGCGATGTTCACCGCGAGCCACAACCCGGCGCAGTACAACGGCATCAAGCTGTGCCGGGCCAACGCGGTCCCGGTCGGCGCCGAGACGGGGCTCGACGAGATCCGCGACCTGGTCATCTCCGGTGAGGCTCCGATCGCCGACGTCGCGGGCAGCATCAGCGAGACCGACGTGCTGGAGGCGTACGCAGCACACCTGCTCGGCCTGGCCCCGGTCAAGGGTCGCCGGCTCACCATCGTCGCCGACGCCGGAAACGGCATGGCCGGCCACACCGCGCCCGCGGTCTTCGGCCGCCTGGGTGACGAGGCCGTCGAGCTGATCCCGATGTACTTCGAGCTCGACGGCACCTTCCCCAACCACGAGGCCAACCCGCTCGACTCGACCACGCTGGTCGACCTGCAGGCCAAGGTGCGCGAGACCGGCGCGGACGCCGGCCTGGCCTTCGACGGCGACGCCGACCGCTGCTTCCTGGTGGACGAGAAGGGCGACGTGGTCAGCCCGAGCGCGATCACCGCCCTGATCGCCGAGCGTGCCCTGGCCCTGGAGCCCGGCGCGACGATCATCCACAACCTGATCACCTCCCGCGCGGTTCCCGAGATCGTCACCGAGCTCGGCGGCACCCCGGTGCGCACCCGAGTCGGCCACTCCTACATCAAGGCCGTGATGGCCGAGTCCGAGGCGGCCTTCGGTGGCGAGCACAGCGGCCACTTCTACTTCCGCGACTTCTGGCGCGCCGACTCCGGCATGCTCGCCGCGCTGCACGTCCTCGGCGCCCTCGCCGAGACCGACAAGCCGCTGAGCGAGCTGCTGGCTGCGTACGCTCGCTATCCGATGAGCGGCGAGATCAACTCCACCGTCCCCGACCAGGCCGCCACCGTGGCCGAGATCGAGAAGGCGTACGCAGGGCGCGACGGTGTCACCGTCGACAAGCTCGACGGCCTGACCCTCTCTCACGCCGACTGGTCGTTCAACGTACGCGCCTCCAACACCGAGCCGCTGCTGCGGCTCAACGCGGAGGGCAAGGACACACTCACCATGGAGCGCGTGCGCGACGAGGCGCTCGCGATCATCCGAAAGACTCCACCGAACGAAAGGCGAGGCGCATGACTGGCGCAACGACCCCTCTGGGCCTGAGCGAGAAGCTGCTCGAGATCATCGTCTGCCCGCAGTGCCACGGCGACCTCCTGCCTGTCGAGGCCGACAGTGAGCTGGTCTGCCAGGGGGATTGCGGGCTGGCCTACCCGGTCCGCGACGGCATCCCCGTCCTGCTCATCGACGAGGCCCGTCCCACCAAGGGCGAGTGAGGCCGCGATGACCTGGTTCGACGAGTCCAGGCTGGACGACGAGCGGGCGCTGGCCGGTATCGACCTGCTGCTGCGGTCGCTGGCCGAGTCCGGAGCCCGGGTCCGCCGGGAGGCTGCGGGGGCCGCAGAGCCCCTGCAGGAGGCCGTACGCCGCGCCGCGGAGACCGGCCGACCCCGGGCCGTCGTCGCCGCAGGTCCCGACTCGCGCCTGCTGCGCGCGGTCCTCGAGCCGTTCTGCCCGGTGCCGTTCGTCGCCTGGCCGGCCCCGGGCCTGCCGGGCTGGGCCGGGAGCCTCGATCTCGTGGTCGTGCTGGCCCCGACCGGCTCCGACCCGGGGGAGGCCTCGGCCGCCGCCGAGGCCGTCCGCCGTGGCGCCCAGCTGGTCGTGGCCGCTCCGGAGAAGTCGCTGGTCGCCCAGCACGCCGAGGGACGCGACAGCACCCTGCTCCCGGTCGAGGGCGGCGACACGCTCGCGATGGCGATCCTGATGCTCACCTACCTCAACTCGGTCGGTCTCGGCCCGGAGGCCGACGCGGACAAGGTGGCCGACGCGCTCGACGACGTCGCCACCGCCTGCTCGCCGCATCGCGACATCTCGGTCAACCCCGGCAAGATCCTGGCGATCTCGCTGGCCGACTCGCTCCCGGTCGTGTGGGGTGGCTCCGTCCTGGCCGCCCGCGCCGCCCGTCGCGTCGCCGAGAACCTGCGCCGGGCCAGCGGCCGCGGTGCCATCGCCGGTGACGCCGATGACCTGCTCCCGGTCCTCGAGGCGGCCCGGCCCCGCAACGTCTTCGACGACCCCTTCGCCGAGGAGCAGGCGTCGGCACGTCCTGTTCTGGTCATCCTCGACGACGGCGCGACCGATCCGATCATGGTCGAGCAGCGACGTCTGCTCACCGAGGCCGCGGACACGCGAGGCGTACGGGTGGAGGTCGTCGAGGCGAACGCGAGCACGGAGGTCGCCCGCTACGCGTCCCTGCTGCTCCAGGGCACATACTCCGCGGAGTATCTTCGTTTGGGTCTGGTTAACGACGGTTAATTCCGAATGACGGACAGAGACGTGTGATCTGGCTCATATCGCACGGTCAGGGGCGTCGGCGACATCTCGCTATGAGGTGAGAACGCTGGACGTCAGGGAGTGGCCCCCGGTTTGATTTGGCAACAATTCAGCCACATCGAAGGCTGGCCCCTTCCCTGGAACAGGATCCCCCTCCCATGAGCCAGACCAAGTTCGTCGTCGTCGGTGCCCTAGCCCTCCTGGGTGCGATCGTCTTCAGTGGTCGGCTCTCCGACCCCGCTCCGCCCGCGACCGACGAGGCGAGCGCAGCCGCCGGCGGCACCCTCCGGATCGGCGTCGACAGCGCCGAGCCGTCGTACTACAAGACCGACGGCGTGACCAAGGGCTTCGACTACCAGATGGCGCGCAGCGTCGCCGAAGGCCTGGGCGCCGAGCCGGAGTTCGTGGAGATGGACTTCAACCAGCTCTTCCCGGCCCTCGAGGCAGGCAAGATCGACATGATCGGTGCCCAGGTCACCAAGACCGAGGAGGCGGAGCGGAAGTACGACTTCAGTGCTCCGTACTTCGTGACGTACGTGTCCTTCCTCGCCCCGAAGGGCTCGACCATCAAGAGCCGCGACGACATCGACGGCAAGAAGATCGCCGTGGTCGAGGGCACCGTGCAGGAGCGTTACCTCGAAGAGCAGTACGAGGACGTCACCGTCATCAAGGCCCCGGACGCGGACGCCGCGGTCAGGTCGATGGGTCGGGGCGAGGCCGACGCGTTCTTCTACGGCGCTCCCTACTCCCAGTCGATCATCAAGAGTGCGCCGATCCCGCTGACGGAGCCGATCGTCTACCAGGCCGAGGACGCCCCGATCGGGTTCGTGGTTCGGGAGGGCGACGAGCGCAAGGAGCAGATCGACGGAGTCATCGAGGACATGGTCCTCAACGGGGAGTGGACGAAGATCAAGACGGACTACTTCGAGGCGGTCCCGCTCTCCGAGGTCTTCAGGGAGAAGGGTGCCTGATGTGCGGCTGTCTGTGTTTGGATCCGTTCGCCTGAGAAGGCTTCTTGAAGGTGAATGATGCGCGTGATCTGTGTCACGCAGTGCGGTGAAGGTTCGGTCACGGAACGTGACGGATCGTGACGTTGATGGACGAAAACCTGGACGCGGGGGAGCAGACAGGTGTTTGATGCAACATCGTCCGGCCACTCCTGGCCAGCACGTCTCGGATTCTCGGCGCCGACGTGACGGGCATGCCCCACCATCCCGAAAACACAGGACTTCCGCATGAATCACATCAAGTTTGTCGTCGCCGGCGCCCTGGCCCTCCTAGGGGTCCTGGTCATCGGCGGCTATTTCGCCGACCCCGCCCCCAAAGCGACCGATCAGGAGAGTGCCGCCGCCGGAGGCACGCTGCGGATCGGTGTCGACGGCACCGAGCCGGCCTTCTACAAGGTCGACGGCGTGACCAAAGGATTCGACTACGAGATGGCGCTCGGTGTCGCCGAGGGCATGGGTGCCAAGCCGGAGTTCGTGGTGATGGACTTCAGTGACCTCTTCACCGCACTCGAGGCCGGCGAGATCGACATGATCGGCGCCCAGGTCACCGAGACCGCGGAGCGGAAGCAGGACTTCGACTTCACCGCGCCCTACTTCGTGACGTACCTGTCCTTCCTCACCCCGGAGGGCTCGAACATCAAGAGCCGCGACGACGTCAACGGCAAGAACATCGCGGTCGTCGAGGGCACCATCCACGAGCGTTACCTCGACGAGCAGTACGAGAACGTCAACGTCATCAAGGCCAAGGACGAGGACACCGCGGTCAAGGCGATCCAGGACGGCAAGGCGGACGCGTTCTTCTACGACGCCCCCTACACAACGCCGATCATCGCTCGCTGGCAGGACAGGTTCCCGCTGAAGGAGGCGATCGTCTACCCGGCGGACGACGCTCCGATCGGTTTCGTCATGCAGAAGGGCGACAAGCGCAAGGCGACGATCGACGGGGTCCTCGAGGAGATGATCCTCGACGGGAAGTGGCTGAAGATCAAGAAGGAGTACTTCAAGGAGTACCCGCTCTCGGAGGTCTTCAAGGACAAGGGCGCCTGAGCCTGACGCCGCTCGCCCCGCTTTGGGGCGCCTGAAGTCCAGTAGCCTACGATGCCCGCTGGCCCGGCTCAGCCCAGGTCACAGTGTCTCGGCGCACCCCTCCCCCCAAACAGGACGTCGTATGAAATCCCTGAAGTTCATCCTTGCGGGCGCGGTCACCCTTCTGGTGATCCTCATCGTGGTCTCCAACACGGTTGAGACGACCGGGCCCTCCTCCGCCAAGCGCAGCAGCGCCGCCGATGACGGCCAGCTCAAGATCGGTGTGCTGGACAGCGCCCCGGTCTACTACACCGAAGGTTCCACGGCCAAGGGCTTCGACTACGAGGTGGCCCTCGGCGTCACCGAGTCGCTCGGCATCAAGCCGTCGTTCATCCCGATGGACTTCGCCGACCTGTTCACCGCGCTCGACGAAGGCGAGATCGACATGATCGCCTCGCAGGTGAGCGTGACCGAGGAGCGCGAGAAGGCGTACGACTTCTCGCACCCCTATTTCGTCACCTACCTGTCCTTCACCACCCCGAAGAACTCCCCGATCAAGAAGCTCAAGGACGTCAACGGCACCAAGGTCGCCATCGTGGACGGCACCGCTCAGGAGAGCATCCTCAAGTCCCGCTTCCCCAAGGCCGAGATCGTGAAGCGGAAGAACGAGGCGGCCGCGCTCGAGGCGGTCGCCGCGGGCAAGGCGGACTCGTTCTTCTACGACGCGCCCTTCACGGAGGGACTGATCAAGAGCGCCCCGATCCCGATGGAGGAGCGGATCGTCTTCCCGTCCGACAAGGCCCCCATCGCCTTCGTCTTCCGCAAGGGCGACGGGCTCAGGGACCAGGCCGACGAGGCGATCGACGAGATGATCGTCAACGGGGACTGGCTGCGGATCAAGACCGACTACTTCAGGGAATACCCGCTCTCGGAGCGGTTCCGGGAGCAGGGCGTCGAGTAACGGGCCCCACCCGATAAGGTTCCGAGCATGAGCGAGCGCCAGCGAGCGACAGTAGGCCTCAGGCCGTTGCCTCCGTATTCTTCGCACTTCACTACGGAGGCAACGGCATGAGCGCCGGACTCTTCGCACTCCTCGACGACGTAGCCGCCATCGCCAAGCTGGCGGCTGCGTCCGTCGACGACGTCGGCGCTGCCGCCGGCAAGGCCTCGGCCAAGGCCGCCGGTGTCGTCATCGACGACACCGCGGTGACGCCGCAGTACGTCCACGGCATCGCCGCAGAGCGCGAGGTGCCGATCATCAAGAAGATCGCCTTCGGCTCGCTGCGCAACAAGCTGCTGATCATCCTGCCGGTGGCGCTGATCCTGGCGCAGTGGGCGCCGTGGGCGATCACCCCGATCCTGATGCTCGGTGGCGCCTTCCTCGCCTTCGAGGGTGTCGAGAAGGTCCTGGAATGGGTCCGGCCGCACGAGGAGACCCACGAGACGCCGGTCGTCCTAGAAGGGCCCGAGGCCGAGAAGACGATGATCGCGGGGGCCGTACGCACCGACCTGATCCTCTCCACCGAGATCATGGTGATCGCGCTCAACGAGGTCATCGACCAGGGCTTCTGGATGCGGCTCGGCGCCCTGGTGGCGGTCGCCTTCCTGATCACCATCGTGGTCTACGGCGTGGTCGCCCTGATCGTGAAGATGGACGATGCCGGGCTGTCGCTCTCCCAGCGTCCCGGCGCCTTCGCCCAGCGGCTCGGCCTGGGCATGGTCTCGGCCATGCCGAAGGTGCTCACGGTGATCTCGATCGTCGGCACCATCGCGATGCTCTGGGTCGGTGGCCACCTGATCCTGGTCGGTGTCCACGACGTCAACGGCCTCGCCGCCGGCCACCCCGGCTGGGCCTGGCCCTACGACACCGTCCACCACCTCGAGGAGGAGGTCCACCACGCCCTCGGCGCCGTCGGCGCGGCCGCGGCCTGGCTGGTCAACACCTTCTTCTCCGCGCTCGTCGGCCTCATCGTCGGCTCGGTCGTGGTCGGCGTACTCCACCTGCTGCCGTTCAAGAAGAGCCACTGACTCTCAGTCGGTCGGTGCGGTCTCGGTCGGGGGACAGGTCGCCTGATGCTGGTCCATTGATGTTGGCCTGGCGTTTGCCGTCCAGGATTACCGCAGGGGCCGAGGGCCGCTTGTAGTCTGAGAGGAACCTGCGTGGGAGATCCCGCTGATGCGCAGATGCGCGACGCAGGCCCGCATTAACTTCGGTAAGGAATAACCATGGACTACAAGGTTGCCGACCTGAGCCTGGCCGAGTTCGGCCGCAAGGAGCTCTCCCTCGCCGAGCACGAGATGCCGGGCCTGATGGCCATGCGCGAGCGCTACGGCAAGGACCAGCCGCTCAAGGGCGCCCGCATCGCCGGCTCGCTGCACATGACGATCCAGACCGGCGTCCTGATCGAGACGCTGACCGCGCTCGGCGCCGACGTGCGCTGGGCCACCTGCAACATCTTCTCCACCCAGGACCACGCTGCCGCGGCCGTCGTCGTCGGCAACGGCACCGCCGAGGACCCGCAGGGCACCCCGGTCTTCGCCTGGAAGGGCGAGACGCTGGCGGAGTACTGGGACGAGGCCGAGAAGGTCTTCCAGTTCACCGACGAGGCCGGCAACCCGGTCGGCCCCAACATGCTCCTCGACGACGGTGGCGACATCACGCTGCTCCTGCACAAGGGCGTCGAGTTCGAGAAGGCTGGGGAGGTGCCGGGCCAGGACTCCACCGACAACGAGGAGTTCAAGGAGGTCCTGCGCGTCCTCGACCGCAGCCTGAAGAACGACCCGCAGTACTGGACCAACATCGCCAACGGCATCAAGGGCGTCACCGAGGAGACCACCACCGGTGTCCTGCGCCTCTACGACCGGTTCAAGGAGGGCTCGCTCCTCTTCCCGGCGATCAACGTCAACGACTCGGTCACCAAGTCGAAGTTCGACAACAAGTACGGCTGCCGCCACTCGCTCATCGACGGCATCAACCGCGCCACCGACGTGATGATCGGCGGCAAGGTCGCGGTCGTGTGTGGCTACGGCGACGTCGGCAAGGGCTCCGCGGAGTCGCTGCGCGGCCAGGGTGCTCGCGTCATCGTCACCGAGATCGACCCGATCTGCGCGCTGCAGGCGGCGATGGACGGCTACGAGGTCCGCCGCCTGGAGTCGGTCATCGAGACCGCCGACATCTTCATCACCACGACCGGCAACTTCGACATCATCCGGGTCGAGCACTTCGAGAAGATGAAGAACCAGGCCATCGTCGGCAACATCGGCCACTTCGACAACGAGATCGACATGGCCGGCCTCGCGAAGATCCCGGGCATCGTCAAGGACGAGATCAAGCCGCAGGTCCACCAGTGGATCTTCCCCGATGGCAAGAAGATCATCGTGCTCTCCGAGGGCCGCCTGCTCAACCTGGGCAACGCCACCGGTCACCCGAGCTTCGTGATGTCGAACTCCTTCACCAACCAGACGCTGGCCCAGATCGAGCTCTTCACCAAGACCGACGAGTACCCGATCGGCGTCTACGTCCTGCCCAAGGCGCTCGACGAGGAGGTCGCCCGTCTCCACCTCGGCGCCCTCGGTGTCGAGCTCACCGAGCTCAATCAGGAGCAGGCCGACTACCTCGGCGTGCCGGTCGAGGGTCCCTACAAGTCGGACCACTACCGCTACTGATCAACGTCTGAGTCGGCGCGTCAGCCCCATTACGTCGGGGCGGACGCGCCGACTCGCGCGTTGTGGGGTGGCTCATGTGACGCGTCGCACGCACTGGGTGACAGAATCGGACACATGGCCGATCGCAGCGCTCCCGACCAACCCGCCAAGGGAAAGGTCCTCGTCGTCGATGATGATGCCTCGCTGAGCGAGATGCTTGCGATCGTTCTGAGACAAGAGGGGTTCGACTCACAGCTCGTCGCCCGCGGTGACATGGCGCTGCCGGCGTTCCACGACTACAAGCCCGACGTGGTGCTGCTCGACCTGATGCTTCCCGGGATGGACGGCATCGAGGTGTGCAAGCAGATCCGCAAGGAGTCGGGTGTGCCGATCGTCATGCTCACGGCCAAGGGCGACACGGTCGACGTCGTGGTCGGGCTCGAGTCCGGGGCCGACGACTACGTGGTCAAGCCGTTCAAGCCCAAGGAGCTGATCGCGCGGATCCGGGCGCGGGTACGCCGGCATGGCGACGCCGTGCCGGAGGTGCTGGAGATCGGCGACCTCACCATCGACGTGGCCGGCCACCAGGTCACCCGTGGCGATGAGCAGATCCAGCTCACGCCGCTGGAGTTCGACCTGCTGGAGTGCCTGGCCCGCAAGCCCCATCAGGTCTTCTCCCGCGAGGTGCTGCTGGAGCAGGTGTGGGGCTACCGTCACGCCGCCGACACCCGGCTGGTCAACGTGCACGTCCAGCGGCTGCGCTCCAAGGTCGAGCACGACCCGGAGAACCCCGAGATCGTCGTCACCGTCCGTGGTGTCGGCTACAAGGCAGGGCCCGTGTGACGCTCCAGCAGGTCGTCCGTAGAACAGCCGGGACGCCCAAGAAGCTCCTGACCACCTGGCGTCGGTCGATCCAGACCCGCGTCGTGGTCTACACCGTGCTCCTCACTGCGGCCGCCGTCAGCCTGGTCGGGCTGATCCTGCTCGAGCAGATCGGCGACGAGCTGGTCCAGGACCGGGTCGCCGCGGCGAAGGCGGAGGCCTCCGAGGAGCTCTCCGCCGCCCGCGCGAACATCGCGGAGACCTCGGGCGCCAACGGTGGCACCCCGCTGCAGCGCAACGACCTGGGTGACCCGATCATCCAGCGCAGCGTCTCGCGCGGCTACGGCGTCGTCATGGCCGGTCCAGTGACCTCGACCTCCGGCCGGATCAGCGACGACGGCGTCGAGTGGACACCCGGTGTGGACGTACGCAGCGTCCCGCGCACCCTCGAGGACCGGTTCCAGACGATCCGCGCCGAGCCGGCCTGGACCTACACCCGGATCTCCTACGACGGCGAGCGATCCTCGACCCCCGGCATCGTGATCGGGTCGCAGCTGGAGCTGCACGACGACACGTACAACGTCTACTTCCTCTTTCCGATGGACCAGGAGCAGGAGACGCTCGGCGTCATCACGCGCGGGCTGCTGGCCGCCGGCGCGATCCTGATCCTGCTGATCGGCGCCGGCAGCTGGATGGTGACCCGCCACGTCGTCACGCCCATCCGGATCGCCCGCAGGACCGCCGAACGGCTCGCCGCCGGCCGCCTCGAGGAGCGGATGGTCGTCCACGGCGAGGACGACCTCACCGGCCTGGCGATCTCGTTCAACCAGATGGCCAGCGGGCTGCAGAACCAGATCCGGCAGCTCGAGCACCTCTCCCGCGTCCAGCGACGGTTCAGCTCCGACGTCTCCCACGAGCTCCGTACGCCGCTCACCACCGTCCGCATGGCCAGCGACGTCCTCTACGAGGCCAGGGACTCCTTCGACGCCCCCACCGCCCGGGCAGCCGAGCTGCTGCAGACCGAGCTGGACCGGTTCGAGACGCTTCTGAGCGACCTGCTCGAGATCAGTCGCTTCGATGCCGGGGCGGCCGTGCTCGACCTCTACGACACGGATCTGACCGCACTGGCCCACGCCGTCGTCGAGGCCTACACGCCGCTCGCCGACAAGCGCGACATCGAGCTGAAGGTCGTCGCTCCGGGCCATCCGTGCATCGCTCAGGTCGACCATCGCCGGGTCGAGCGGATCGTACGCAACCTGGTGGCCAACGCCACCGACCATGCCCTGGTGGGCCAGACCGTCACCATCCGGATCGACAGCGACGAGCACGCGGCCGCGCTGACCGTGCGCGACCACGGCGTCGGGCTGGCGCCGGGGGAGACCGCCCTGGTCTTCAACCGGTTCTGGCGTGCTGACCCCGCCCGCGACCGTTCCAGCGGCGGCACCGGCCTGGGCCTGTCGATCTCGCTCGAGGACGCCCATCTGCACGGCGGCTGGCTGCAGGCCTGGGGTCGCCCGGACCAGGGTGCGCAGTTCCGGCTCACGCTTCCGCGCTATGCCGGCGCGGCGCTGCGGCACAGCCCGCTCCCGCTCGTCCCGGCGGACGCCCGCGACTCCCTGGAGGCATCGTGAGACCCCTCTTCGCCGTCTTCCTGACCGCGCTCGCACTCATGGTCTCGGCGTGCTCGGGCGTACCCGACTCCGGCCCCGTCCAGAGCGTCGACCTGGCCGCGCCGGACGCGCAGGAGGAGGTCATCCCCTACAACCCCGGCGCCCCACGCGCAGGAGCGTCCCCGGGCGAGATCGTCGACGGGTTCCTCGATGCCATGAAGGCGACCCCGATGAGCACGGCCTACGCCCGCCGCTACCTCACCAAGGACGCGGCGATGAACTGGGCGCCGGCCGGCCGCACCCTGGTCTACGGCGAGCTCGGCAGCCACGTCGGCTCCTCACCGCGGGTCTCGGTGGAGCTCGAGGACGCCGGCTGGCTCGACGAACGGGGCGTATGGCGCGGCGGTCTGGCCGCCTCGCAGGCGATCCTCGACTTCGAGCTGACCCGCGCCGAGGGCGAGTGGCGGATCAGCTCTGCACCCAACGCCCTGGTCGTCGAGGAGGATTGGTTCCTGACCCACTTCGCCCGCAGCAACCTCTACTACGTCGAACCGACCGGGCACACCCTGGTGCCGGAGCCGATCTTCGCCCCCAAGGGCAACTCCTACGCCACCACCCTCGTCTCCAGCCTGCTGAGCGGGCCGGGGGAGGAGGTGCAGGGCGTGATCCGCAGCGCGCTCCCGGCCGCGGCGGACGAGCCCCGCTCGGTGGACGTACGCGACGGGGTGGCCGAGGTCGACCTCGCCGGTGACCTGGGTGACCACGACGCCGAGGAGCTCCAGCTCATGGGCGCCCAGCTGGCCTGGACCCTGCGGCAGGACGCCAGCGTCGAACGCATCCGGCTCACGATCGACGGCGAGCCGGTGGTGCTGCCGGGCTACGGGGAGACGTTCAACGTCGACAGCGGCGGCGGCTACGACCCCAACGGCAACACCGCCCGGGTCGATCTCTACGCCCTGCGTGGCGGAGCGCTGGTGACCAGCACCGGCGAGAACGGTGACCCCTGGGTGCCGGTGCTCGGCGGCTGGGCGAAGTCCCACGGCGTGACCGACGTCGCCGTCGACGCCGACGGCTCGACCGCCGCCGCGATCACCGCCGACCGCACCGGCGTCGTCGTCGGCCAGCTGACCAGCGACGGCGAGCTCAGCAGGGCGCCGGTGAAGGGCACCCGGCTGCTGCGGCCCTCCTGGGACCTCGCCGGACGACTGTGGCTGGTCGACAAGGACTCGACCGGCGCCCGGGTGATGTACGTCGACGGTGACCGCCGCGTCCGCGTCGCGGTGCCCGGGGTGACGGGGGAGAACGTGACCCGGTTCCTGGTCTCCCGCGACGGCACCCGGTTCGTGGCGGTGATCGACGGCGAGTCCTCGGACCGGATCGTGGTCAGCCGCCTGCAGGCCAGCTCGAAGGGCGAGATCACGACCGCGACCTCGGCCGTCCTGCTGCCGCACCCGGACTCCGCCACGATGCGGGTCACCGACATCGCCTGGACCTCGCCGACCACCATCGTCGCGGTCCAGCAGATCAGCTCGACCGCGCTCTTCCAGTCGGTCTCGCTCGACGGTGCCCCCAGCGGTGAGCGCTACACCCTCAGCGACCGGGTCACCGGCGTCGTCGGGTCTCCGGTCGCCTCGGCCCGCCTCTACGCGATCTCGGGCTGGACCCTCCTCGACCCCCTCGACAGGTTCGACCTGGGCCTGCCGTCCGACCTCTCCGACGTGACCTACCAGGGCTGAGTCTCCACAGCCTTATCCACAGGTACGCAGCCCCTGGTTGCCCCGTCGCGCGCACCCTGGTCGACTCGGGCACATGCACCTTGCCGACGCCTGGCACGACCTCGTCGTTGGCGGCCGCTGCGTCGGCTGCCGGCGGCCCGGCAGGCTGCTCTGCCACGACTGCCGCGCCGCCCTCCCAGACATGGCCCGGCCGAGCCCGCCGTCCCCGGCGCCGCCGGGCATCGCCCCGGTCTTCGCAGCAGGGCCCTACGACGGCACCCTCAAGCAGCTCGTCATCGGTCTGAAGGAGAACCAGCTCCTCGGCCTCCGCAGGCCGCTGGCCGGCCTGCTCGCGCTCTCCGTCCTCGAGGCGATGGCGACGACCGGCGCCGGCCCGACGATCCTCGTCCCGGTCCCGTCACGCCCGGCCTCCGTGCGCGAGCGCGGCCTAGACAGCACCGCGGCGATCACGCGCAGGGCGGCCGCGATGCTGAGGCAGCACGGGCTCGGCGTACGTCATCACCAGCTGCTCCGCACCAGGTCCGGCGTCGCGGACCAGGCCGGCCTCGACTCCCGGCAGCGGCAGGCCAACCTGGACGGCTCGATCACCTGTCCCGCGTCCGGCATCCGGACACTCGCCAAGAAGATCCCACGGGCGACGCTCATCGTCTGCGACGACGTGATCACCACCGGCGCGACCGCGCGGGAGGCTCAACGTGCGCTGGAATCGGTCGGACTCGGCGTGAAAGCGATTGCGACCGTAGCGGCCACCCAGCGTCGGTCTCGCGTTCAAATGTAGGAAACCGTCATGTAATTCTGTTGAAGGGCTTTCGTGGGGCAGATCGGCGAACTACCGTCACTACATGGAGTCCGCCTGGGTCCGTGGTTGCGTCGCAGAGAGGTCCGCATTGCGGGCATCCGAGCGGCAAGCCGATGCCAGTCGCAGGCGAAACGGTCCACGTAACCCTGGAGACAGGGGATCACGGTGCGGCTTAGAGATAAGTCCTGCCCTTGCCCTCCCGTCAGATGCGGGAACCAGCAAGGAGAAGGTGGAGTGGCACCAAGCTGCTAAGCCTCTGCAGGCGATTGTGGGGTCGAAGACCAGGTCGGCCGGG
Source organism: Nocardioides sp. NPDC023903 (assembly GCF_040639295.1). NCBI lineage: Bacteria > Bacillati > Actinomycetota > Actinomycetes > Propionibacteriales > Nocardioidaceae > Nocardioides > Nocardioides sp. NPDC023903. The sequence continues at coordinate 220,464 of NZ_JBEZZS010000006.1, forward strand.
CGGACTCCGTACCCCGGAGGTCACATGCGCTGACCATCCGGGAATCCGCCAACCCCGAAACACCGGGAGGTACCGATGGAAGTTGTCGTCACGGCTCGCAACGCCGAGGTCTCAGACCGCTATCGCGCTCACGTAGCAGAGAAGCTCGCGAAGCTCGAGAAGCACGACCACCGCATCATCAGGATCAACGTGGAGGTCGACAACGAGCCCAACCCGCGCCAGCACAAGGGCGCCGTGCACGTCGAGCTCACCGCATACTCGAAGGGTCCGGTCATCCGGGCCGAGGCGTGTGCCGAGGACAAGATGGGGGCGCTGGACCTGGCTGTCGACAAGATGGCTTCCCAGATGCGCCGGGCCGCCGACCGCCGCAGAGTCCACCGTGGCCGTCGTACGCCGGTATCCGTCGGGCAGGCACTCGCGGGCATCGAGCCCGACGGCCTGGCCTCGACGTCCGAGTCCGAGACGTTCGAGGAGGACACCGTGCGTGAGCACCAGGTCGGTCCGATCACGGTGACGGGGGAGGGGCCCTTGGTGGTCAGGGAGAAGACGCACACCGCGGAGCCGATGACGCTCGACCAGGCCCTCTACGAGATGGAGCTGGTCGGACACGACTTCTACCTCTACATCGACAAGGACTCGATGAGGCCGGCGGTCGTCTACCGCCGGAGGGGATACGACTACGGGGTGATCGCGCTCAACCGCGCAGACCTCGTCTGAAGCACGTTGGCCGGGACTTTTCCATCCCTCAGATGGATGAGTCCCGGCCATTCTCTTTGTCATCATCAGTTACGTGCCATGATGCATTCGTGTCATCTACATCTGGTGCCGATCGTGAGCCGGTCCGCGTCTTGGTTGTCGACGACCAGGAGCTCTTCCGAAGGGGCCTGGTCGCGCTGCTGGCGAGCGAACCCGGCATCGAGGTCATCGGTGAGGCGACCAACGGCATCGAGGGCACCGAGCGTGCCGCGGCTTCCGCTCCGGACGTCGTGCTGCTCGACGTACGCATGCCGAAGCAGACCGGCCTGGAGGCCTGCGTCGCGATCAAGGAGGCCGTCCCCTCGGCCAACATCATCATGCTGACCGTCTCCGACGAGGAGGCCGACCTCTACGACGCGGTCAAGGCCGGCGCGATGGGCTACCTCCTCAAGGACTCCTCGATCGACCAGGTCGCCCAGGCGATCCGGGTGGTCGCCGACGGCCAGTCCCTGATCAGCCCTTCCATGGCGGTCAAGCTGATGGAGGAGTTCAAGCAGATGTCGCGGCCGGACCGCTCCCCGGTCCCCGGCCCCAAGCTCACCGACCGCGAGCTCGAGGTCCTAGGCCTGGTCGCCAAGGGTCTCAACAACCGCGAGATCGCCAAGCGGCTGTTCATCTCGGAGAACACGGTCAAGAACCACGTACGCAACATCCTGGAGAAGCTCCAGGCCCACTCGCGCATGGAGGCGGTCATGTACGCCGTGCGCCAGAAGCTCCTCAACGTCGACTAGGCTGACGCCAGCGTCGCGTGCCGGTGGCAGACCGTGTCAGGCATGGAGGCGCCGGATTCGAAGGAGCACGACTGATGTTGTCGTCCCCTTCGCCCTCACGTGACTGAGGGCGAGAAGACCAGGCTGATCGCCTGGAGCAACGAGATGCGCGACGTGCACGAGCGCTTGCGCAAGGCTCTGCGGGTGACGCAGGAGGCCATCGCCGCGGGAGATCCCGCTGAGCCCGCGGCTCGCGACCTGCTGCTGTTCTGCCACGGGTTCTGCGCGGCCCTGACCGGCCATCACGAGGGTGAGGACCGGGAGCTCTTCCCGGCGATCGCCCGGTCACACCCGGAGCTGCGCGAGACCATCCGGTACCTGGAGCAGGACCACTCCATGATCGGCCACCTCCTCGGCGGCCTCCAGGCCGCCGTCGATCAGGCCGCCACCCCCGAGGAGCTCGGCAAGCACCTCGAGGGCATCGCCGCGATCATGGAGTCCCACTTCCGCTTCGAGGAGCGCAAGCTGCTGAGCGTGCTGGAGACGTTGGAACTCGAAATCGACCCAGCCAGGGTCTTCGGTCCGCTCTGACGAGCCGGTTCCGGACGAGGGTTGTCCGGAACCGGCTCTAGAGTCGGACTTGTGCAGTCCCGCTCTCAGACACTCAGCCGCTCCCAGGCCCGCCGGATCGCGCTGGCCGCGCAGGGGTTCGCCGACAAGCCCCACACGACGCCGACGATGCGTACGTTCCAGCGGACGCTGGAGCGCACCGGAGTCCTCCAGATCGACTCGGTCAACGTCCTGCAGCGCGCGCACTACATGCCGCTCTACAGCCGGATGGGGGCGTACGACACGGGGCTTCTGCACCGCGCCAGCAAGGGGCTCAAGGACCGCAGGATGGTCGAGTACTGGGCCCACGTGCAGGCGTTCATGCCGGTCGAGCTGTGGCCGCACATGCAGTGGCGGATGGACCACTACCGGGCCCAGAAGGGCTCGAAGTGGTGGGGGAGCGTGCCGGACGGGATGAAGGAGAAGGTGCTGGCGCTGGTCGCCGAGCAGGGCGCGCTCACCGCGCGCGAGGCGGCCAAGGTGCTCGAGGACGCCGGCCCGCAGACCAAGGACCACTGGGGCTGGAACTGGTCCGACTCCCGCAAGACCCTCGACATCCTCTACATGTTCGGCGAGCTGGCGATCTCGCACCGCAACGACCAGTTCGAGGTCGCCTACGACCTGCCCGAGCGCGTCATCCCGCGGATCCACCTCGACGCGCCGACGCCGTCGAAGGAGGAGGCCCACCTCGAGCTCGTACGCCGCGCCGCGCGGTCCCACGGGGTCGGCACCGCCAAGGACATCGCCGACTACTTCCGGATGCGCGTGGACGACACGACACGCGCGCTGAACCAGCTCATCGACGCCGGCGAGGTGGAGCCGGTGACGGTCGAGGGCATCCGCAAGCAGGCGTACCTCTTCTCCGGGTCCCGCCTCCCGAGGCGCGTCGAGGCCCGTGCGCTGCTGAGCCCGTTCGACCCGCTGGTCTGGGAGCGGGAGCGCACCGAGGCGCTCTTCGACTTCTTCTACCGGATCGAGATCTACACGCCGGCGCCCAAGCGGATCCACGGCTACTACGTGCTGCCGTTCCTCCTCGGCGAGCACATCGTCGGCCGCGTCGACCTGAAGGCCGACCGCAAGAGCGGAACGCTCCAGGTCAAGGGCGCGTACGCGGAAGAGGGCGCGCCCGTGGAGACGGCCATCGAGCTGGCCGCCGAGCTCGAGCGGCTCGCCGGCTGGCTGGGCCTGAGTGCCATCGAGGTCGATCCCAAGGGCGACCTGGCACCCCTGCTTGCGCCGTTGGTGTGAGTGGGCGACCGGGAGGTGGGTAGAGTGAGCGTGCTATCTGTCTGCCGCTAGTAGGAGCCCGCCACCGTGGCAATTCTCGACAAGATCCTTCGCCTCGGCGAAGGCAAGATCCTTCGCGAGCTCGAGGCCATCTCGAAGGCCGTCAACGCGATCGAGGACGAGTTCGTCGCGATGAGCGATGACGAGCTGCGCGGGATGACCGACGAGTTCAAGCAACGCCTGGAGAACGGCGAGGATCTCGACGACATCATGGCCGAGGCTTTCGCCACGGTTCGCGAGGTCACCAAGCGCGTCCTTGGCCAGCGTCACTACGACGTGCAGATCCAGGGCGGTGCGGCGCTCCACCTCGGCAACATCGCCGAGATGAAGACCGGTGAGGGCAAGACCCAGACCGCGGTGCTCCCGGCCTACCTCAACGCGCTGGCCGGCAAGGGTGTCCACGTCGTCACGGTCAACGACTACCTGGCCAAGTTCCAGGCCGAGATGATGGGCCGCATCTACGGTTTCCTCGGCCTCACCGTCGGCGTGATCCTGCCGCAGATGACCCCGGCGCAGCGCCGCGAGGCCTACAACTGCGACATCACCTACGGCACCAACAACGAGCTCGGCTTCGACTACCTGCGCGACAACATGGCCTCCTCCATGGCCGACCTGGTTCAGCGCAGCCACTTCTTCGCGATCGTCGACGAGGTCGACTCGATCCTCATCGACGAGGCCCGCACCCCGCTCATTATCTCGGGTCCGACCGAGGACGACGTGAAGTGGTACGACGAGTTCGCCACGATCGCCAAGACCCTGACCAGGGACGTCGACTACGAGGTCGACGAGAAGAAGCGCACCATCGCCGTTCTCGAGCGGGGCATCACCCGGGTCGAGGACCACCTCGGCATCGAGAACCTCTACGAGGCGGTCAACACCCCGCTGATCTCGTTCATGAACAACTCGATCAAGGCCAAGGAGCTCTTCCGCCGCGACAAGGAGTACGTCGTCGCCAACGACGAGGTCCTGATCGTCGACGAGCACACCGGCCGCATGCTCGCGGGTCGCCGCTACAACGACGGTCTGCACCAGGCGATCGAGGCCAAGGAGGGTGTGAAGGTCCGCGAGGAGTACCAGACCCTCGCGAGCATCACCCTGCAGAACTACTTCCGCCTCTACGAGAAGCTCTCCGGCATGACCGGTACGGCCATGACCGAGGAGTCGGAGTTCGACAAGATCTACAAGCTCGGTGTGGTCCCGATCCCGACCAACAAGCCGATGATCCGCAAGGACCAGCCGGACCTCGTCTACCGCACCGAGGAGGCGAAGTACGAGGCCGTCGCCGACGACCTCGTCGAGCGCCACAAGAAGGGCCAGCCGGTGCTGGTCGGCACCGTCTCGGTGGAGAAGTCCGAATACCTCGGCAACATCCTCAAGAAGCGCGGCGTCCCGCACACGGTCCTCAACGCGAAGTACCACGCCGACGAGGCCAAGATCGTCGCGCTGGCCGGCCACAAGGGCGCGGTCACGGTCGCCACCAACATGGCCGGCCGAGGCACCGACATCATGCTCGGTGGATCCGTCGACTTCCTGGCCGACCAGGAGCTCCGCAAGCAGGGCCTGGAGCCCACCGGCGAGACCGCCGATGCGTACGAGCAGGCCTGGGCGCCGACCGTCGAGCGGATCAAGGAGCAGGTCGCCGCGGAGCACGAGGAGGTCACCGAGCTGGGTGGTCTCTACGTCCTCGGCACCGAGCGCCACGAGTCCCGCCGCATCGATAACCAGCTGCGTGGTCGTTCCGGCCGTCAGGGTGACCCGGGCGAGTCCCGCTTCTACCTGTCCCTGGAGGACGACCTGATGCGCCTGTTCAAGGGCGAGTGGGTCGACCGCATCCTGACCACGCTGAAGATCCCCGACGACGTGCCGATCGAGGCCAAGTCGGTGACCAAGTCGATCGCCAACGCGCAGACCCAGGTCGAGGGCCAGAACTTCGAGTCCCGCAAGAACGTCCTCAAGTACGACGACGTGATGGACCGCCAGCGCAAGGTGATCTACGCCGAGCGCCGCGAGGTGCTCGAGGGTGCCGACCTCGAGGACCAGATCCGCACCTTCATCGACGACGTCGTCACCGGCGTCGTGACCGGAGCGACCCAGGACTACGCCGAGGAGTGGGACCTCGACCAGCTGTGGACCGACCTCAAGCAGATGTGGCCGGTCTCGGTCGAGCCCGAGAAGCTGATCGCGGACGCCGGTGGCAGCAAGGACGACCTCGACCGCAACGAGCTGATCGAGATCCTCAAGAAGGACGCCCAGGAGGCGTACGACCGCCGCGAGGAGGAGATCGGCTCCGAGGGCATGCGCGAGGTCGAGCGCCAGGTCGTCCTCTCCGTGCTGGACCGCAAGTGGCGCGAGCACCTCTACGAGATGGACTACCTGCGCGAGGGCATCGGGCTGCGGGCCTACTCGCAGCGTGACCCGCTGGTGGAATACCAGCGCGAGGGCTACGACATGTTCACCGCGATGATGGACGGCATCAAGGAGGCCGCGGTCGGCTACCTGTTCAACCTGGAGGTCCAGGTCGAGCAGACTGAGCCGGAGTTCCACTACCACCCCGACGGCACCCGTCACGCCGGTCCGATGCACGAGGGCGCGCTCGCCGAGCCGCCCGTCGGTATCGGTCAGGCCGGCGGTCTCCAGGACATCTCCGAGGCCCTGAAGGCACAGCCGGCCGCCGCTCCCGTGAGCAGCCCCGGCGCGCCCCAGATCCACGCCAAGGGCCTGCAGAAGCCTGCCACGCCCAAGCACCTGGCCTTCTCCGGCCCGGACGAGCAGGGTCAGGCCGAGGCGCAGGGCAACACCGTCAGCAACGCCGACGACCCCTACGCCAAGGTCGGCCGCAACGAGCAGTGCCCGTGCGGCTCCGGCAAGAAGTTCAAGCAGTGCCACGGCCGCCCCGGCGGCCCGACCGGCCTCACCACCCGCGTCAACGGCTGAGGACCGCTCAGCGTCCAACCCGTGGAGCGCTATACGTACCTGGTACGTATAGCGCTCCACGCGGTTATGTGTACGGCCCGAAGTTGAGGACCGTGCAGATCCAGTTCTCGCCGCTCTGCTCGAAGCGGAGGGCCATCGCTCGGTAGCCGTGGCCGTACTTGATCGTGGCGGTGGCCTCGACGATGGTGTCGGTGACGACGTGAAGGTGCCATCGATAGACGCGCGGGCGGACCGGCTGGTGGCGGCCCAGGCCGGGCTCGTACGCCCCGCTACGGGCTGTCAGGGCGGCGCGGTAGCGCAGGTCGGCGACGACCTCCTTGGTCGTCCAGCGGACCAGCTGGCTGGCCGGCCGGTCCCCGCCGACGACCTCGGCGATCTTCTGTGCGAACTGTGGGATCCACGCGTTCAGATGGCCGCGGGCGGGGACGATAGGAATCGGCTCGGCCAGCAGTGCGTCATCCTGCCCTCTCCGGTCCGGCTGCGGTGGATCCAGGCGTGGCTGTAGGTCGAAGGCGAGCGTGCCCTGGACATCGGCCAGAGGCACCTCGGCAGGGCGTTGCGGATCCGGCTCCGCAGGATCAGGGTCCCGAGATGGTAGAGCGCTCATGGGCGCAAACTCCTTTCTACGCAGGCAACCTTCTCTTACCCGTTATTCGTGGTTCTAAACCAGCGAGTAACAGAAGGTTCTCCTGTGACGAAGGAGACTGGAGGGACCGGCTTACGTGGCCTGGTCGTCGTACGGCGGCTTCTCGCCGGCCAGAAGAGGCCTGGGCGCCTTGGCGCGAGCCTCTTCCTCTTCGATGTCGGCGAGGGCTTCCTGGATCTGCCTGCTGACGATGCGACGCGGGTCGAGGTCGCGCAGCTCGAGGTCCTGGTAGGCGGGCCCGAGCTCTCCGCGCAAATCGTCTCGCGCGTTGTTGGCCAGGTTGCGCACCTGGTGGAGGAGGCGGGCGATCTGCCGTGCCATGTCGGGGATCTTGTCCGGGCCGAAGACCAGGATGGCGATCACGACGATGACGGCAAGCTCCGCGAAGCCGATGCCGAACACGGAGGTGAACCTACAGGCTCAGAGCTTGGAGGTGGGAGTGAGGCCCAGTTGCATGCCCGCGAGCCCACGGCCGCGGCCCGAGATCGTACGTGCCACGTCGGCCAGGACCTTGGCCGACTCGGCCGTCGGGTCGGACTCGACGATCGGCTTTCCGGCGTCGCCGGCCTCGCGAAGGGTCTGCTCCAGCGGGATCTGGCCGAGCAGCGGCACCTTCGAGCCGAAGCGCTGGGAGAGGGTGTCGGCGACCCGCTGGCCACCGCCGGAGCCGAAGACCTCCATCTTGGAGCCGTCGGGCAGCACGAGCCAGGACATGTTCTCCACGACGCCGACGACGCGCTGGTGCATCATCTCGGCCATGGTGCCGGCCCGCTCGGCCACCTCGGCGGCGGCCTCCTGCGGGGTGGTGACCACGACGATCTCGGCGTTGGGCAGGTGCTGGCCCAACGAGATCGCCACGTCGCCGGTGCCCGGGGGCAGGTCGAGCAGCAGCGCGTCGAGGTCGCCCCAGTAGACGTCGGAGAGCATCTGGACCAGGGCCCGGTCGAGCATGGGTCCACGCCAGGCGACGACCTGGTCGCGGCGCGGCTTGAGCATCCCGATCGAGATCACCGAGACGCCGGAGGCGGTCGGGACCGGCATGATCAGGTCGTCGACCTGGGTCGGCCGGGAGTCGGCCACGCCCAGCATCGCGGGCACGGAGTGGCCGTAGATGTCGGCGTCGACGATGCCGACCTTGAGGCCCTGGCCGGCGAGCGCGACGGCCAGGTTGACCGTGACCGACGACTTGCCGACACCGCCCTTGCCCGACGCGATCGCGAAGACCTTGGTCAGCGAGCCCGGCTGGGCAAAGGGGATCTCCCGCTGCGCCTGGCCGCCGGTGAGCCCGTTGCGCATCTCGGTGCGCTGCTCGTTGGTCATCACACCCAGCTCGAGGTCGACGCCAGTGACGCCGTCGACCTTCTCGAGCGCCGCGGTGGTGTCGCGGTTGATGGTGTCCTTGAGCGGGCAGCCGGCGACGGTCAGCAGCACCTTGACGCTGACGAGACCTGCGTCGTCGATCGACACGGAGTCGACCATCCCCAGCTCGGTGATGGGACGTTTGATCTCCGGGTCCTGAACGGTCGCCAGGGCTGCGTTGACACGGTCGAGAAGCGGGCTACTCACGGTATGCAAGCCTACGTCGTGCGTGGGGAGTCTCCAGCATCGCCCGAGGGCTGGTCGATCGGACCGCGGTGACGATCGCGCTCGTCGAGCTCCTCGAGGAGCAGCCGCAGCTCGGAGCGGAGGTAGTCGCGGGTGGCGACCTCGCCGAGGGCCATCCGCAGCGACGCGGTCTCGCGGGCGAGGAACTCCATGTCGGCCTTGGACTGAGAGGCGATGCGGCGGTCCTGCTCCGCGATGGCCCGGTCGCGGTCCTCCTGGCGGTTCTGCGCGAGCAGGATCAGCGGCGCGGCGTACGAGGCCTGGAGGCTCAGGGCCAGGGTCAGGAAGATGAACGGGAACTCGTCGAAGCGCCACTCGTTGGGAACGAGGAGGTTCCAGGCGACCCAGATGACCACGACCATCGTCATCCAGGCGATGAACCGGGCGGTGCCCATGTAGCGGGCGAAGGCCTCGGCGAAGGAGCCGAAGGCATCCGCGCGGAAGGTGGGTCGCCGGACCAGCGGTCGGCGCAGCTCGCGCGGGGTGTCGAGGCGGCCGCGGGCGGCGCGGGTGTCAGCCACGTCGCACCATCTCCGGCGTGATCACCTTGTTGGGGCGGGTGTCTGGGCGGGTGTCGGGACGGGGCTCGGTCGCCGACTCCTGGCGGGCGAGGTTCTCGCGCCAGTTCTCCGGGAGCAGATGGTCGAGCAGGTCGTCGACGGTGACGGCGCCGGCCAGATGGCCGTTCTCGTCGACGACGGGGGCCGCGACAAGGTTGTACGTCGCCAGGTGGGCCGCGACCTGCTCGGTGCTGTCCTCGGGGCGCAGCGGCTCCAGGGAGTCATCGAGCGCACCGGCGACCAGTGTGGACGGTGGCTCGCGCAGCAGCCGCTGGATGTGGGCGATGCCGAGGAACTTGCCCGTCGGCGTCTCCAGCGGGGGACGGCAGACGTAGACCAGGGCCGCCTGGGCCGGGGTGAGGTCGGGGTTGCGTACGAGGGCGAGCGCGTCGGCGATGGTCGCGTCGGGACCGACGATGACGGGCTCGGGGGTCATCATCGAGCCGGCGGTGTCCTCCTCGTAGGACATCAGCCGGAGTACGTCCTTGGCGTCCTCGGGCTGCATCAGATCGAGCAGCAGGGTGGCGGTCTCCTCGGGCAGCTCGGCGATGAGGTCGGCGGCGTCGTCGGGCGACATCTCCTCGAGCACGTCGGCGGCACGCTCGGAGTCCAGGGCCCGCACGATGGCGACCTGGTCGTCCTCGGGCAGCTCCTCGAGTACCTCGGCCAGGCGCTCGTCGTCGAGGGCGGCGACGACCTGCCGCTGCCGCTCGGGCGGGAGCTCGTGGATCATCGTCGCGGCATCGGCCGGACGCATGTCGTGGATCGCCTGGACCAGGTGGGTCGCGGCCTGGGTGGGGGAGCGGCTGGCCAGGCCCTCGGTGTCGCTCCACTCGACCACGTGGGTCTGGCCACGGCGGCGCAGCGCCTTGGAAGGCTCCTGGACCGCGACCCGGGAGAGCAGCCAGTCGCGGTTGCGGGCCTGCTCCATGCCGACGTCGTAGACGGTCCCGACGACGCCGGTGGGACGGATGGTGACCTGACGGTCGAACATCTGGCCGATCACCAGGGTCTCGGTCGAACGCTGCTGGAAGCGGCGCATGTTGAGCAGGCCGGTGGTGTAGATCTGACCGGAGTCGATGCTGGTCACCCGGGTCATCGGCACGAAGATGCGCCGGCGCCCGAAGACCTCCACGACAAGCCCCAGCACGCGCGGCTGCCGGGCGTCGGATCTGACCGTGACCACGAGATCTCGCACCTTGCCGACCTGCTCACCGAGCGGGTCGAAGATCGGAAGGCCGACCAGGCGTGCCGCGTATACGCGGTTGGGCGAGGTGCTCACGGCCCAACGTTATGACATCGGCCCCAGTGGGTCGCTTCGACGCTCACGCGGTGGCACGGACCGCGAATTCCATGATCTATCCGAATCGCATCGGAACGGGGTCGGGGATCTGCCTGAGGCTTGTGTTACAAAAGTTCTCAATGTGACCAGTGTGACCGGTCGCGAAGCAGCGAGAGGGGCCCGGACGAATGCGTACACGACCTCAGGTTCCGTCTCGCGGGGGCCGGGTGGCCAAGGCCCTGCTCTCCGCTGGGCTCGTCATCGGCCTCTTCGGCGGGGCTCTCGTCGCCGTGCGCGACTCGTCAGCTCCGGCCGCGACAGACCTGGAGACCGTCGCCTACTCGCCACCGCGCTACCGGATGGTGCAGGCCAACATCAAAGCCAGCATGGGCACGGCGAGGTTCAAGAAGGACGTACGCGAGGTCGTCGACACCGCGCCCGACTTCATCACCTACAACGAGGTGAACGGCCGCCGGACGGCGGACCTCGAGCCAGGGCGCTATCGCGTGTGGCGCAAGGGCGGCGACTCGTACAAGTCGGCGACAGCGGTGGCCTGGGACAACGACGAGTGGGCAGCAACCTCGAAGGGCATCCACCAGATCAGCAACAAGCGCGGCAAGCCGGCGGACCAGCGGCTGCACTGGGGGATCAGGTACGCCAACTGGGTCTCCCTCGAGAACCGGGCGACCGGCCGGAACATCTCGGTGGTCGCGGTGCACTTCGCGCCCAAGTCCAAGTACTACGGCGACTTGGTCCGCCCCTCCGCCCGCGCGCTGAACGTGCTCGTCAAGGCGCTGGCCCGACGCGGGCCGGTGATGGTCGGCGGCGACCTGAATGTGCAGTACGAGGGCTCTCGCTACCCGAGCGACATCTTCGCCGCGCAGCACCTGACCCCGAGCTACGACGTCACCCAGCAGACGCCGGTCACGCACGGCCGCGCCTCGACCATCGACTACGTGCTGGCTCGCGGGATCGCGCGGTTCGCCACCGGCAACCAGCGCGCCTTCGGGCTCGAGTCCGACCATCACGCGGTCCGGGTCGACTTCTCTCCGCTTCCGGTCACTTCGACCGATGGATCTGCCCGGGCCCGGTTCGGGCCGGGTGTGGTGGTCACCGACCCGGGACTCGACGCCACCGACGAGCAGAGCGTGCTGCGTACGGTCCTGAAGTCGATCAACAGCACCAAACGGGGTCAGGTCGTCCACCTGGCCACCCGTGCACTGACCAACGCCAAGGTGCTCCGGGCGCTGAAGCGGGCCAAGGCGCGCGGTGCGCGGGTCCAGGTCGTCACCGCGGAGCGGACCACGACCGCCGAGATGCGCTCGCTGCAGCGCGTCCTCGGCAAGGACGTGGACAAGGCGAGCTGGGCCGTGCGGCGCCCGAGCGGCTACGACCGCTCCGGCCTGCGGGCGACCGTGCTGCTGATCAGCAGGACCGGTGCCACCCCGGCGTTCGCCTTCAGCTCCAGCACCCAGATGTCCACCTCGGCCGGCACCGGGAAGCGATCGGGCTACGTGAGCGTCACCAAGGCCTCGTACGACAAGCTCTTCAAGCCGTTCTTCTCGGCAGTCGGACGGCGGGTTTGAGGGACGTAGGATCGCGGTGTGGCGGGTGTCACCTGTCATTGATGGTTACTGATTGGTAACCTGCCGCGGTGACGTCAGCGTGGTCTCGACGGGTCGAAACGTTGTGGCCCCGACCACCGAGATTAGGAGTAGAGCATGGGTCGCCTTGCCGAGACCGAAGGTCTCACCGATATTCAGGAAGAGATCCTGAAGACCGTCCGTCAGTTCGTGGACGAGAAGGTCATTCCGGTGGCCCAGGAGCTGGAGCATGCCGATGAGTATCCGACCGAGATCGTGGAGGGTCTCAAGGAGTTGGGCATCTTCGGTCTGATGATCCCGGAGGAGTACGGCGGGCTGGGTGAGTCGCTGCTGACCTACGCGCTGTGCGTCGAGGAGATCGCCCGCGGCTGGATGAGCGTGTCGGGTGTGATCAACACCCACTTCATCGTGGCCTACATGCTGATGCAGCACGGCACCGAGGAGCAGAAGCAGAAGTACCTGCCCAAGATGGCCACCGGCGAGGTCCGTGGCGCGTTCTCGATGTCCGAGCCGGGTCTGGGCTCGGATGTGTCCGCGGTGTCGACGAAGGCGACCAAGCAGGCTGACGGCTCGTATGAGATCACCGGCCAGAAGATGTGGCTGACCAACGGTGGCTCCTCGACCCTGGTGGCGGTGCTGACCAAGACCGATGAGGGCGCCGAGAGCGTCTACAAGAACATGACCACCTTCTTGGTGGAGAAGACCCCGGGCTTCGGCGAGACCGCCCAGGGCGTGACCGTGCCCGGCAAGATCGACAAGATGGGCTACAAGGGCATCGACACGACCGAGATGATCTTCGAGGGTCACAAGATCTCGGCCGACCAGATCCTCGGGGGCACCCCGGGCAAGGGCTTCTTCCAGATGATGGACGGCGTCGAGGTCGGCCGCGTCAACGTCGCCGCCCGCGCCTGCGGCCTGGCGATCCGGGGCTTCGAGCTCGGTATCGCCTACGCCCAGCAGCGCCAGACCTTCGGCAAGAAGATCGCCGAGCACCAGGCCATCCTGTTCCGCCTTGCGGAGATGGGCACCAAGGTCGAGGTCTCCCACAACATGATGGTCCGCGCCGCGCGCCTGAAGGACACCGGCAAGCGGATGGACGTCGAGGCCGGCATGGCCAAGATGGTCGCCTCCGAGTACGCCAACGAGGTCGTGGAGGACTCCTTCCG